>JAUNHQ010000094.1 GCA_030535425.1 Pseudomonadota bacterium
ACCACCATCTTCGTCACCCACGACCAGGAAGAGGCCATGACCACCGCCGACCGCATGGCCGTGCTGGACAAAGGTGTGCTGCAACAGGTCGGATCGGCCGCCGGGCTGTATGACTTTCCGGCCAACCGTTTCGTGGCCGGCTTTGTGGGCACCGCCAACGTACTGGAGGGCACGGTGGAGCACATGGGGGCCGACGCGCTGGCCTTTCATGCCAAGGGCCTGGGCACGCTGACCCTGCCGCGCCCGCCCCAGCCGCCTGTGCCGGGACCGGGTGTGCTGGCTTTCAGGCCACACCAGCTCAGCATCAGTGTGTGCGATGCGCAAACCGATGCCTCGCGCGTGTGGCTGGACGGGCGGGTGGAAAGCGCGGAGTTTCTGGGGGAGTTCTCGCGCTATCGCGTGCGTGTAGGCGAAGTCGCCTTGGTGGCCGACCAGCCGCATTACGCGGGGCTGGAGATGTTTCCGCCCGGCGCGCCCGTGCGCCTGGGGCTGGAGCCCACGCAGCTGCGTTTTCTGAGCGACTGACGCGGGCAGCGCGGCATGGAGATCTACCAGCTGCGCGCGTTCGTGATGGCTGCTCACTTTGGCAATCTCACGCGCACCGCCGAGGCACTGCATCTAACCCAGCCGGCCATCACCGCGCAGATCAAGGCGCTGGAGGAAGAGCTGGGTGTGGCCCTGTTCGACCGGCGCCCTGGCCGCATCAGCCTGACCCGTGCGGGTCAGGCGCTGCTGCCTTCGGCCCAGCAGGTGCTTGCTGCCGCAGGCCAGCTGCAAGGCAAGGCGCGCGAGCTGCAAGGTGAAATCACCGGCACTCTGACTCTGGGCACCGTGGGTGAGGCGGACATGCTGCGCCTGGGCAGCTTGCTGGGGGCCTTGCTTCAGGCGCTGCCACTGATGGACATCAAAACACGTGGTGGCCTGGCCGAAGAGCTGCGCGAGCAGGTGGGGGCAGGTTTGCTGGACGGGGCCTTTTACATCGGCCCTCACATTCCGCGCGACGTGGCCGGCTTGCCCCTGCAAACGCTGCATTACCGTGTGGTGGCCCCGGTGGCACAGCGTGAAGCCCTGCGCCACGCCAGCTGGCGCGAGCTGGCCGCCATGCCCTGGATAGGTGCGCCAGTGCAGCATCACACACAAACCCTGCGCAACGACATGTTTGCCCGCCAGGGTCTGGTGCCGCGCCAGGTGGTCGAATGCAGCGAATCCACCTTGCCTCAGAGCCTGGTGCGCGCCGGTGTGGGCCTGGCCTTGCTGCGAGAAGACGTGGCCATGCCCGCCAGCGAGCGGGGCGAGCTCATCGTCTGGCCGCATGCACGTGTAGGCGCCATGCTGGGCTTTGTCCATCCCCACGCGTGCGAGCATGACCCAGCCATGGTGGCGCTGCTGTCCATATTGCGGCAGGTGTGGGGCGCTGCGTAGAGCATGGCACTTGCTATGCGCTGCTGGGCCAGCGTTACAATAAAGCCTCCAGAAAACTACGATTTTGATAGCTGAAAGCGCTTGATTCACATGGAATACCCAGGCAACCTCTTTGTCGTCGCAGCCCCCAGCGGATCGGGTAAGTCCAGTCTGGTCAAGGCCTTGATGGAGGTGGATTCAGGTGTGCGCCCCAGCATTTCGCACACCACGCGCGCGCCGCGCGGGCAGGAAAAGCACGGGCGCGAGTATTTCTTTGTGGATGAGGCCGAGTTCGACGCCATGGTGGCGCGAGGTGACTTTCTGGAGTGGGCGCATGTGCATGGCAATCGCTACGGCACTTCCCGCCAGGGCGTGGAGCAGCGTATCACCGAAGGCGGGGATGTGGTGCTGGAGATCGACTGGCAAGGCGCGCTGCAAATTAAGCGCCTGTTTGCCAATGCCATATTGATTTTCGTGCTGCCGCCCAGCTGGGAGGAGTTGCGTGCGCGGCTGACGCGCCGTGGCGAGGATGCGCCGGAGGTGATTGAGCTGCGCCTGCGCAATGCGCGTGAAGAGCTGGATCAGGCCGGATATTTTGATTTCGTTATAATCAACGAGGTATTTGAACGTGCGCTTTTTGATCTCAAAGCCATTGTTCACGCGCAGAGACTGAAGTACGTTGCCCAAAAGCGCGCAAGGGCCGACACCTTCAAGGCGCTCAATATTCACTGACCCCCTTCCTTCGCCAGAAAACCGCTTTCATCATGGCACGCATCACCGTTGAAGACTGCCTCGAGCAAATCCCTAACCGTTTCCAGCTTGTATTGGCCGCCACTTACCGTGCGCGCATGCTCAACCAGGGGCACACACCCAAAATTGACACGCGCAACAAGCCCGCAGTGACGGCGCTGCGCGAAATCGCTGCGGGCAAGGTCGGCCTGGAGATGCTGAAAAAAGTATCCTGACATCCCGCAGGCGACGGATGTAGGCGTGCATGCACGCCACATATGTGCCTGACAATGTATGCAAAAGGCGCCCCAGGGGTGCCTTTTTTGTTGTTCTGTGTCCCAAGCGCTTCTTCGCCCGGTTAAATTCAAGCCCATGAGCTCGGTGATGCCTTCTTCGGAAACGTCTACCGCCGCTGCGAATGCGGCTGCGGCCAGTTTTGCCATGCTGGAAAGCAAGCTGGACTATCTCAGCCCCGTTGATGCTGAACTGGTGCGCCGCGCTTATCGGTTTGCTGACCAAGCCCATTTGGGCCAGATGCGCCACAGTGGCGAGCCCTACATCACCCATCCCATTGCCGTGGCAGCACAGGTCGCGGAGTGGAAGCTGGATGCGCATGCCTTGGCGGCTGCGCTTTTGCATGACGCCATGGAGGACTGTGGCGTTACCAAGGCAGATTTGGTGGAGCAGTTCGGCGCTCCTGTGGCCGAGATGGTCGATGGGCTGACCAAACTGGACAAGCTGCAGTTCAGCACGCGCGAGGAGGGCCAGGCCGAATCCTTTCGCAAGATGCTATTGGCCATGGCGCGCGATGTGCGCGTCATTCTGGTCAAGCTGGCTGACCGTTTGCATAACATGCGCACCATGGGCGATATGCCCCGCAGCAAATGGAGCCGCATCAGTACCGAGACACTGGAAATCTACGCGCCCATTGCGCATCGGCTGGGGTTGAACCAAGCCTACCGCGAGTTGCGAGACTTGTCGCTACGCTATCTCAAGCCCTGGCGCTACGAGGTGCTGACCAAGGCCGTGGGCAAGGCACGCTTGCGTCGGCGTGATCTGACACATAAGATGCAGCAGGATGTGCTCCATGCACTGGAGAGCGCGGGACTGAAGGCACATATCGTCGGGCGTGAGAAGGATCTGTATTCCATCTACCGACGCATGGATGACGAGCACCTGTCCTTTGCGCAGGTGAATGACTTGTACGGCATCCGCGTCATCCTGCCAGCCATCATTGACTGCTACACCGCGCTGGGCGTGCTGCACCAGCTTTACAAGCCGGTGCCCGGGCGCTTCAAGGACTACATCGCCATCCCAAAGCTCAATGGCTACCAGTCCCTGCACACCACTTTGGTCGGCCCGGCCAGCGTAAACATCGAATTTCAGATTCGCACCGAGGCCATGGATCTGGTCGCAGAAGCCGGTGTGGCTGCGCACTGGCTTTACAAGGCCAGTCACCCTGGCGCTGGCGAGGAACTGGGCACGCGCTGGTTGCAATCGCTGCTGGACATCCAGAACGAAACACGTGATGCGGCCGAGTTTTGGGAGCACATCAAGATTGATCTGGTGCCTGACGCCGTGTATGTGTTCACGCCCAAGGGGCAGATCATGGCCCTGCCGCAGGGAGCCACGGTGGTGGACTTTGCCTATGCCATCCACAGCAATGTGGGCAACCATGCTGTGGGTGCCAAGGTCAATGGTGAGCAAGTGCCTTTGCGCAGTGAATTGGCCAATGGCGATGTGGTCGAGATCATGACGGCCCCCGTGGCTACGCCCAATCCGGCTTGGCTTGGCTTCGTGCGCACGGGGCGCGCCCGTTCGAAGATTCGCAGCCACCTGAAAAGCCTGGCGCACGATGAGTCGCGCGTGCTGGGGGAGAAACTGCTGGCGCAGGCGCTGCGAGCCGAGGGAGTGGGGCAGCCGCCTGGCACCAGCGAAAGCGAGCAGCCCCTGTGGGAAAAGCTGTTGCGTTTCACGGGCAACCACACGCGCGAGGAAATGCTGGCCGATATTGGCCTGGGCAAGCGGTCGGCCAATATGGTGGCCAAGCGCCTGGCCACTTTGCTGGTGGCCGAGGGGGTGCGCCCTGACGCACTCATGCTCACGCAGGCGCGCTACACGGCCCATGAAAGTCTGTCGCAAGGCGCCGTCATTTTGGATGGGGCCGAGAATGTCTCGATCAAATACGCTACCTGCTGCCGTCCTGTTCCTGGTGATGGTGTGGTGGGCTACTTAGGCCGTGGCGAAGGCTTGGTGGTGCATACGGACGAATGCGCTGTGGGCCGGCGCTTGCAGCGCAAGGATGCGGAGCGCTTCATTACCGTGGCCTGGGCCGATGAACCCGTGCGCATGTTCGAGGCAGGTATTGTCGTCACAGTCACCAACGGCAAAGGCGTGCTGGCTCGCGTGGCCGCTGCCTTGGCCGCTGCTGAGGCCGATATTGCCCACTTGGGCATGGCGGACGAGTCCGCACAGGAGGCGCTGGATCTTCGCTTCGTCATTGCCGTGCGTGACCGCGAGCATTTGGAGAGTGTGCTGCGCCAGCTCAAGCGCACCCCTTCTGTGTTGCGTGCCACGCGCGTCGTACCTGCCGCGCCTGCCGGTTGACAAGTCCTGTAGAGCAGTACATCCGCAACCGCCTTTTTTGGGCGGCGTGTCCCGGGTCAGGAGTCGTTTTCTTCAGGGCGGCTTGCGTGGCTTTCCACGCTACCGTGTGCGCTGCGCGCCGCAGCGCTGGCCACGGCCTCACGCACCACTTCGGCGACCGCTTTTTGCACGCGGGCATTGAGGCCCAGCAACTGTTCGTGCAGCACACGTCCGATGGTTTCGGCAATGCGCCGATCCAGATCCGGGCCTAACTGCCGAAGCAATTCCTGCGCGCCCAGCACATCGGCAGACACGGCTGACGGAGGGGGATGGGATGGCGTTGCCGCTGAGGGCGCCGCTGCTTCCTGGCTGCCAATCACTTCGGTCAGGATGGGTAAATGGCGCGGCACGGGCCGCGGCGACGATGGCGTTGTCATGTCGTCGTTCATTGCGCGTTGCTCCTGGCGGCCAAGTCGTGCCGCTGAATGGTATAGCCGCGATCTGCATAGTGGCGCCAACGCAGGCGCGCTTGCGCTCGGTCAGTGGTGTCGGTGCCCACGAGTTCGATCAGCCGCTCGAAACGCTCAAAACCCTCGGGCACCGCGTCGGTATCGCCCAGATGCACGAGCACGCCGTCAGTCATGTGCGGCAGCGCGGTGCAGTTGCTGGCTAGCACGATCGGGCTGGCGCTCAGCACCTGTGCCGGGGCTGATGCGCCACAGTGGGGAATGAAGTCCAGCGCGGAAAAGCACCACAGCGCCACGTCCAGTGCATGCAGCATCTCGGGTTGACCTACTACGCCCACGGTGTGGCCTGCTGCGTGCGCTTTGCGCAGCAAGCGGCAGGCGTATGCCAGTTTATCGGGCATGTTGAAGTGAAAAGCGATGTCGGTCACGGCGTATCTCTGCCATGGACATGAAGGAAAGCAAGATGCAGCAGAAAGCTCGACGCTAGCGGCGTGAACTGCCTGCCCCGCGTGCCATCAAGCCACTGTACCGTGTGGTCATGAGCGGACTGCGGGTGAGGCGATGAACGGCTCAGTGCAGGTGACGGGGGCGTCGCCCACTGCCATGGCTGCCCGAGCCACCACCAGAGCCGCGCCCGGGCTTGCCCAGGTCCAGCGAACTGGTCAGGGCGGAATAGCGGCTCTCGAACAACTTGTCGATTTCGGCCACGACGCCGCCCAACTCGGCTCCGTCGAAATGGCGCTCCATCAAGGCCACCACGTCTTCCACCAGCAGGTTGCGCTGCGCCTGCATGATGGCCCCTGGCGTGGGGCCCACGAACAGCAGCAGGAAATCGTCACGCGACTCGCGCCCGGCTTCCTCGTCTTCCTCGTCGTACTGGGCGTCGTAGAACGTGACTTCGATTTGCGAGCCGTCGGCCGACAACTCGTTCAGGTTCATGCACAAGTCGTCCAGTTGCTGGCGGAAATCGTCATCGCCTTGCAGTGTCCAGCACATTTGCAGCATGTGCTGGTGCGGGTCGAAACGAATACCAGGCTCGTCCTCGTACAGGCTGGCCGCACCATCGGCCAGCGAGCGAGCGCCTGCGTACTTCCAGAGGGGTTTGAGGGCGTCCTGCAGGGCATCAAAGCCCACATCGGCGCGCAGTCTCACGTCGCCATGCACGTGAATCTCGAAAGGTGCGTCTTGATGACTCATGGCGGTGTCCTATGCAGTATGTGGTGCCCCGGGCCGGGTTCGAACCGGCACGCCCCCTTGCGGGAAGGCGGCGGATTTTAAGTCCGCTGTGTCTACCGGTTTCACCACCGGGGCCAAGCCTGCATTGTCGCAGGCCTTCAAGCCGTATGGCCTGGCAGCAGGCTGTGCGTGGGCCTGAATGAGTGGCCGGGTAAGCAGGTGAGGGTGAGGGGGTTTGGTTGAAACGACTACAGAAACTGTAGCACCGAACCCTTATGGAATCTGGAGGCGCGTGGCGGAGTCGAACCGCCCTAGACGGATTTGCAATCCGTTGCATAACCGCTTTGCTAACGCGCCGAAAGGGTGTGGAAGGACAACAGGTTTTCCTCGAAAGAGGCTGGTGGGCGAGGAAACGGCGGGGCGCTTGTGAAGAGCCGTGGCGCCATTTCCTGCTGTGTCCCGATGTCCTATTGGAGTCAAAGCAGGCGGCGATTATAGCCATGTTCCAGAGTGCAACCGGCAGGCATGAAGGATTTGCCAGCGGGCAGCACGGACTGGGCTTTACGTGGGGGGTGCCGACGGCGTTTGGACCCAGCGTCCGGCCAGCAGTCGTTGGGCCAGCGATTGGGCCACGGGCAAGGGCTCGCCATGCAGCCAGGCGGCGGCGATGTCGCCACACAGCACGGCCAGGGTGAGGCCGCGTGCGCCCAGGCCGGTGAGCAGGTGTGGTGGCAGCAAGGGGGAATTTACTTCTTTTTTGATAGCTAATTGCGCTTTTGTATCAAGCGCAAATGGCCTTTTTTCATCATGGTCTTGATGATGGTCTTGCACCGCCCAAGCACCTACGGCGGGCAGGCGGTCGGGCAAGGTGGCGCGCACGCCTGCCCAGGCCTGGGCCGTGTCCCACTGCTGGGCCAGGGCCGCGGCGGCGGCGGGCAGCAGCTCGGCCAGGCGCTGGCGGTTGGCGCTGTGGTCGGCGGGCTGCACGCTGGGCTGGGCGGTGCCGCGCTCGAAGGTGGAGCCGCTGATCCACCACGGGCCGTCATCGCCAGGCAGGTGGGCAATGAGGCTGCCGTGGCCGTTGACGGGAAAGGGAGGCAGAGCCTGGCCGCCTGGCCCGTGGGATGCGTCTGCCACGGGCATGGGGCCGAAGGCGACCTGGCCGCGCAAGGGGTGCAAGGGCAGGGCGGCGGGCAGCGCCTGGGGCACGCTTTGCAGCAGCGCCAGCGAGCCAAAGCCTGCGGTGATGAACACCAGATCGGCCTGCGCCAGCGCAGTGCCTGCGCCGTCGTGCAGCTGCCAGCCGCTGCCGTGTGGGGCGATGCGGGCCACGGGGGTGTTGCCGCGCCAGGTGATGCCGGGGGCGGCCAGCATGGCGCGCACCAAGGCGGCGGGGCGCACCCAGCCTGCGCGGCTGTGCCACAGGGCGGGGTGGTGTTCGTTCAGCGGGGCACAGGCGGCCTGGGCCTGGACGGCGCTGGCGGGGGCGGATTCAGCACGGGTGGCCGCATGGTCGGCCAGCGCGGCCCATGCGGCGGGCAGGCGGCGTTGGCCGGGGGCGTGCCTTTCCAGCACGCCGGTAGCGGCCCAGTCCTGCCCGGCGCGCAGCAACAAGGCCGCGCGCGACAAGGTGGCGGCCGCGCCGGCGCGGGTCAGGCGCGAGACGGGTTTGTCGTCGGGCGAGACATGCGGCGCCACCACACCGGCGGGCAGGCCGCTGGCGCCGGCGGCGGGGTGGGCGGCGGTGTCGAGCACGGTGACTTGCCAGCCGCGCGCGGCCAGGCTCCAGGCCACGGCCGCGCCTGCCAGGCCGCCGCCGACCACGGCGCAGTGGCCGGGGGCGGCCACGGGCGGGGGCACACCGGGGGCAAGGCGGCGGCGGGGGGTAAAGCGCGGGGCGTAATGGGCGCGCAGGGCGTGGCGCTTGGGCGGCAGGCCGGGCACGCGCTCGACCTCGAAGCCGCAGGTGGCCAGGTCGCGGCGCACCTGGGCGGCCACGCACCAGGTGGCCGCGCGTGCGCCGTGGCGCAGCAGCCGGGTGGCGGCCTTGAGGGTGGGCAGCGCCCACATGTCAGGGTTGCGCGCGGGGTTGAAGCCGTCGAGAAACCAGCTGTCGTGCGTGCTGCTGAGTTCGGCCAGCATGGGGCGCACGTCGCCCACGGCCAGGGTGAGCTGCACGCGCTCGCCGTCCAGCCGCAGGCGGTGCACACCGGGCAGCAGGCCGTGCCAGTGCTGCGCCAGTTCCTGGGCCAGCGCGTGCAGCTCGGCAAAGGGCGCGGCGCTGCGCAGCAGGTCTTGCGGCGTGGGCACGAAGGCTTCGACGGCGCTGTAAAACAGCCGTGCGGGCCGGGCCGTGTCTTGCCGCCAGGCGTGCCAGGTGGCCAGAAAGTTCAGGCCCAGGCCAAAGCCGGTTTCCAGCACGGCCCAGCGGGGCGCGTCGGCCCAGGCCGCAGGCGTGTCGCCGTCAGCCAGCAGGCCGCAGCCGCCCAAGAACACCTGCCGCGCCTGCGCCAGCCCGCCCAGCCCGTCGGTGCCGCTGCTGCGGTACACGTCGCCAAACTGCAAGCTGGTGGGCGTGCCGTCATCGCGCCAGTGGACGGCGGGGGTGGGTGCAGGCATGAGTGGATGGGTGTGATGGCTGAGGCAACCGGCGGGCTGAAGGCGGCGCGGATGGGGCATGAACCCCAGGCGTTTCGGGTCGGCTGGGGTGGGAAGGGAAAGAGCTTACTGCGGTTGGGGGGCTGTGCCTTCGGCATGGGCTGCTCAGGCGGCGGGGCTTAGGTCAGACATCGTTCGCTTGGCCCGCGCCGCTGGCCCCCATCCCGGCCTTCCCCCAGCGGGGGAAGGAGAAAGTCGGAGGGGCGTGCAGCAGGAGGGATTGATATGCTTTTGATAGCTACTCGAACCCACTGGGTGCGCGCGAATGGCCTTTTTGATTTATTCAAAATGCATGGGGGAAAGCCCGCGCCGCATGCCCCCACCCCAGCCCTTGTATGTAGCAAAGTCTCCCCTGGCTGGCACAGGCCGATCAGC
>JAUNHQ010000015.1:0-46202 GCA_030535425.1 Pseudomonadota bacterium
GCGAAAACCACAAGATGGCGCTCAAGCACTACCAGCAAACCAAGTGCCTGCTGGTCAGCTACAACCCCAACGCGCTGGGCTTTTTCTGACGGCTGCGCCCCAAGCCCCCAGGGCCTGGCCTCGTGCGTGGGGCCGGCCCTGCCCTTGGGGGCTTCGGGATATTCACCCAACAAAGGCACGCCCATGCCCCCAGACCCCGCCTGCGGGCAAGACCCCGGCTTTGGCGTATTTCATGCGGGCGAGCTGCAAGCGCAGCAACGCTACGGCGCAGGCCGCCTGACACGCGGGCTGGCCGCCACCGTGCGCGACCGGCTCAACCCCGCGCTGATCCGTTTTTTGCTGGCCCAGCCCTTTTGCTTCATCGCCACAGCCAGCGACCAGGGTGCCTGCGATTGCAGCTTCCGCGGCCGCCAGCACCACCCGCCCAACGACCCCGAACCCCTGCTGGCCATACCGGATGAGCACACCCTCATCCTGCCCGACTACCCCGGCAACCAGTTTTTCAACAGCATCGGCAACCTGCTGACCAACCCGCACATCGGCCTGCTGTTCATCGACTTTGCCAGCGCCACGCGCGTGCGCATCAACGGCACGGCCCGCGTGCACGACGACACGGGCGATCACTGGCAGACCTGGCCCGCCGCCGAACGGCTGATTGAAGTGAGCGTGCAGCAGGCCTACCCCAACTGCCGCGCGCGCATTCCGCGCCTGGTGCCGGGCTGAGGAGGCACGTGCGCGCAGGCCCGTCCCCGCCAAGCAGCAGCCTCACAGGCTTGAGGCTATATTTTATATAGCAATATTTCTTTGCCAGACGCGCGCAAATGGCTTTTTTATGCTGAATTCTTGCGGCCTTGCGGCGGCTGGGCTGCGGCCTGCGGGCCGGGTGTGCGGCGGCGGAACATGGCGTAGCAATCCACCAGCAGCACCTGCTGGCCATGTTGGTTGAAGGCTTCCCACAGGGTGCGCACCAGCCCCACGTCGGGGCGAGACTTCATGGGGCGCGACTCGGTGATGGTCTGCCGCAGCGTCAGCGTGTCGCCGGGATACACGGGCTTGAGCCATTGCAGCTTTTCCAGCCCGGGCGAACCCAGGCTGGCTGCGCGGTTGAGAAAGTTGCGCGCCATCAGCCCCATGGCCATGGCGCAGGTGTGCCAGCCGCTGGCCGAGAGCTTGCCAAACATGGAGCGGGCCGCGGCCTCGTCGTCCAGGTGAAAAGGCTGCGGGTCGTAGCGGCTGGCGAAAGCGATCACCTCGTCGCGGTCTACCGTCAGGCTGCCCACCTCCATGGTGGTGCCCACGCTCAGGTCTTCCCAGAAATACTGGATGGGCGCTTGCGAATCAGATGGCATGTGAGGGGTTCTTTCAATCAACAAGATTCAGTCAACAAGATAACCGCCCGACAAGACGCTGCCAGGGCGTCGGCGCGCATGGTAACCGGCCAGCCCCATGGCCAGCCAAGACGTGCGAAATGGCATCGTTCAGCGCGCAGAAGTTCCGATCTGAGGGCAAATATCCGTCTTCTTCCACCCATGCGTGGCTTTGCGTCCGTATGTCGAACTAGAATGCCGCCGCCTTTTAGGGAGAGAAAAATGATGTCAAGAAAAGACATGCTACGCGCTGCGGCCGCATGCGCGCTGGCGGCATGGGCAGGCTGGTCCCACGCGGCGGCCGACGGAGTCACGGCCCAGCAGGTGCTGGTGGGCCAGAGCATCACGCTGCAAGGCGGCAAAAATGCCTACGGCAGCGCCGTCATGGATGGCGTGCGCACTTACCTGGACAAGATCAACGCGCAAGGCGGCGTGCATGGCCGCCAGGTGGTGCTGCGCACGCTGGACGACGAGAACCAGGCCGCCAAGGCCGAGGCCAACGCGCGCCAGCTGGTGGAAAAAGACCGCGTGTTCGTGCTGTTCGGCTCCATCGAAGGTGGCCCCTCCACGGCGGTGATGCGTGTGGCCGTGTCGCACAAGGTGCCCTTCATCGGGCCCATGGCCGGCTCGCCTACCCTGCGCGAGCCGCACCAGCCCATGGTGTTTCCGGTGCGGGCTGAGCACAAGGAAGAGTTCCGCGCGCTGCTGGAATACGCCAAGCTGACCGGCATCCAGCGCGTGGGCTTCATGCGTGCCGACTCTGAAACCGGCCAGCAGCACCTGAAAAACGTGCAGGCGCTTTGCCAGCAGCTGGGCTTGCAGCTGACGGCGGATTTGCCTTTCAAGTCCGACGTGAGTGACGAGCAGATCGCCGCCCTGGCCAAGCGCATTGGCAGCACGCAAACGCAGCTGGTGTTCAACCACGGCGGCATTGGCGTGTATGAAAAGCTGATTCGCCAGGCGCGCCAGCAAGGCGTGCCGGTGCAGTTCACTGCGGTCAATTCGGGCGCCACGCAACTGGCTGCCAGCCTGGGCGCGCTGGCGCACGGCATGGTGGTGGCGCAGGTGATGCCCAGCCCGTGGGAGCGCAAAACCAGCATTGCACGCGAGTACCAAGACGCCTTCAAGCGCCAACACCCCGGCAAGCCTTTCTCCTATGGCAGCCTGGAGGGCTATCTCACGGCCAAGGCGCTGGTGGAAGCGCTGCGACTGGCTGGGCCGCAGCCCACGCGGGAAAGCCTGGTGGCGGGCATTGAAAAAGCAGGCAGCCTGGATCTGTCGGGCCTGGGCAATGTCTACCGCCCCGGTCAGCACCAGGGCATGCAAATGATTGATTTGTCCATCGTCTCGCGCGAAGGGCGCTTCATGCACTGAGCCGATGGAGGTCGGGGGCCAGCGCGGCTGAGCCAGGCACACCTCGCACGGCGCTTTCAGCGCGGCGACTTGTCTTCCACGGGGATCCCACGCGCTTGCAGCCAGGCGCGTACCTTGGCACGGGCGGCCTTGGCTTCGCTGCCCAACATGTTTTCCGACGTTCTGAAAAACGAGGGCTGGAAGGTGACTCCCCGCACGTCGGTCAGGCGCGGATTCACGCCCAGCTCAAGCAAGACCGGTACTTGTTCAAAGCTGTTGATGCGTGCGGCCACATGTAGCAAGGTGCTGCCCTCACTGTCGCGCGCGTGGATGTTGGCACCGGCTTTCAGCAGCAAATCAAAATTGGCCTGGGTGTTACGACCCAGGGCGGGGAACAGCGGGGTACGGCCCATGGCGTCCTGCACCTCGGTGAGCGTGCCACGTCGCAAGAACTCCTTGAGCCAGCGGCTGTCTTCGAGCATGGCCGCCAGGTGCATGGAAGTGGTGCGGTAGCTGCCGCGATAAGCCGGATCGGCGCCCAGGTCCAGCAAGGTGATGAAGGCTGTCCAGTTGTCTGTGAGCATGGCCATGTCCAGCACGTTTTTCTCTTTGGCGTTGATGGCCGTAAGACTGGCACCCTGGGCCAGCTGCTGGCGGGCGGCGGCCTTGTCGCCACGTGCGGCGGCTTCAAACAAGGCGGCTTCCTTGGGGGATGCGAAGGCTTCAGGGTTCATGTGGGGGCTGGATGGCTGACCACAGGCAGGCAACGCCAGCGCGGCCAGCAGGGCCAGTGCCCAACGTCGCCTGCAAGCATGGATCGTCCGCATGACTTGCAAGCCGCCTCAGCGCTGCGGCTCCTCCACGGGAATGCCGCGCGCTTGCAGCCAGGCGCGTATCTTGGCGCGGGCTGCCCTGGCTTCGATGCCCAGCATGTCTTCCGGGGTCATGAAAACACCGGACTGAAAGGTTTTTCCGCGCTGATCAGTCAGACGTGGATCTATACCCATTTCCAGCAAGGTCACTACCTGCTCCAGGCTGTTGATGGCGGCTGCTTCGTGCAGCAAGGTGCTGCCCTCACTGTCACGCGCGTGAATGTTGGCGCCGGCTTTGAGCAGCAAATCAAAATTGGCCTGGGTGTTGCGACCCAGGGCGGGAAACAACGGGGTTTGGCCCATGGAATCCTGCACCTCGGTGGATGCGCCACGCTGCAAAAACTCCTTGAGCCAGCGGCTGTCTTCGAGCATGGCCGCCAAGTGCATGGAAGTGGTGCGGTAGCTGCCCCGGTAGGCCGGATCGGCCCCCAGGTCCAGCAAGGTGATGAAGGCTGTCCAGTTGCCCGCGAGCATGGCAACGTCCAGCACGTTACTTTCCTTGGCGTTGATGGCCGTGAGGCTGGCGCCCTGGGCCAGTTGCTGGCGGGCGGCGGCCATGTCGCCCCGTACGGCGGCTTCAAACAGGGCAGCTTCCTTGGGAGATGCGAAGGCTTCGGGGTTCATGCGGGGGCTGGATGACTGGCCGCAGGCCGGCTGCACCAGCGCGGCCAGCAAGGCCAGTGCCAGCGCGCGGCGGGAGGCCAGCGGGGGTGAAAAAGCTTTCTTAACCATGTGGCGAATCAAGGGCCGCGGCGCAGCGCCAGGCGACATCCGCACGGGTGCGCCGTGGGGCCGGCACGCGCGAACAGCCGCCAAGCAAGAAAGATTATCGGCTGAAGGGGTTGAGTCGGCTGTTCAGCCAGTTGCCCAGTTCAGCCAGCCGGTCTGTTGCCCATTGCACACCATCAGCCGCCCGGTCGCTTGTCCACTGCGCGCCATCGCCGAGCTTGTCCATACCCGTGGCCACCCAGGCGCCTGCGCCATCGACAAGCTGGTTGGTGTAATAGCCCAAGGTTTCCACCCCCGTGGCCAGGGTTTGGGCGGGGCTTCCCAGCACGGAACCGCGCGTTTCATTGCGCAGGGCGTTGCCCGCCAGCGTGGTGCCTTCCATGAGCAGGTCGCCCACGGCATCGGTGCCTTCCTTGACGATGCTGGCCCCGGCGTCGAGCACGCCGTCGGCGGCGCTGCCCGTCAGCTTGACACTTGCCTGGATAGGTTTGCCCTGTGCCAGCTCGGTGCGTGCGATGGCGCCAGCTTCGTCCCAGGTCTGGCCAAGGGCACCACTGACCCCCTGGTAAGCCTGATACCCGTTGACGCCGATGGAAATCGCGCCTTTCAGGCCTGATTCGATCGTGTCTTCTATATGGTTGAGCGTGGGCGGAGGGCTTGGCGGGCGCTGGATGGGCATGCCCAGGCGCAGGCTTTCCACATAGGCTTGATGGCTGCCACCGCCGCCGTGCAGGGCGCCCAGCCCGGTCACGCCCGGCGGGGCGGCCACGCGCAGTTCATGGCCCAGGGCTTCGGGCAGCGCGCCAACACCAGGCAGCTGCTGGGCGGCCGTGAGCGGCTCGCCCGCCACGTTGTAGCGGCGGATCTGGCCGCTGTGGGCCAGGGTGTCGCGCGCCTGGTTGGGGCTGGCAAAGCCCAGCTCGCGCAAGGTGTTGTCGCTCAGGCCTGCAGCGTTGAAGGTGACGCCGGGCACGCCTGTTTTAAGCATGGCAGCCGAGGCCAGGCCACCACCCAGCGAGTGGCCAGTGAAGGCCACGTTACCTGGGCCGAAAGTATCAACAGCAACTTTTGCCAATTTCATAGCCTGTTGATACTGCTCCACCGACAAACCCATGCCTTGCCCCAGGTTGGCGCGCGCATCGGTGCCGGGCCCCAGGAACTGGCCGTTGTCGTCAAACCTGCGCCACTTGTCGTCGGTGCCGCGAAAGGCCACCACGTATTGACCCCGGTCGTTTTGGTAGATGGCCGCGTCGAAGCCTGTGCGTGATGGGTTGAGCAACTCCGACTTGATCGGAATGCGATGGCCTTCGCGATCCACCAGCTGGCCGCTTTCTGGATCGGGTCGCAAACGGTGCCAGCCGGCGGCGGCCAGGTCGGCTTCGGATCGGGTGCAGGTCAGATCCGGGGCGTCGGACGCGTACACGTCGTTGGCCATCATGCTCAGGTGCAAGTCCAGCTCAGGCTGCGGCTGGGTGCCTTTGACGCGGTTGGCAAAAGTGCCATCGCCCCTGGGGTAGCCCCGGGAATGGTCGACGGACGAAGACGCGCCGCTGTGGGTGCTGGCCTGCAGTGGTGTGGCGCGCTGCGGTGCGCCAGCGTGGGCGCCGATGGGCTGGGCCATGGTGTTGGATCCCCCTGTTGTGACAGTTGGACACGATGGTAAAAACCGCCCCCGGCGTTGCCTAGCTGGGATGCTTACCAGCTGGTAGTTCTACCAGTATCGGCCCCTGTCACCCACCCGGCTGCACCTGTTCAGCGCTCGCGCGCCCGCGCCAGCTGCGTTTGCGTCAGATCATCGCCGCCGGGTCGTCCGCCGTTTCCAGAAACACGCGCGCCTTGCGCGGGGCCACGAGCACGGTGTCGCCTTCGTTCAGGCCCAGTTGGCGGTATTCGTCGGCGGGCAGGTGCGCTTCGAGGATGTGGCTGGGCTGCTCCAGCGGCGCCAGCACCGGCCGCCAGCAGGGCCCGGGTGAGCTCGCGCAGCTCCAGCCGCGCCAGCGGGCCGATCAGCAAGGCGCGGTCCAGCCGCGCGGGCAGGCCGCCGCTGGCGCCAGCGGCGTAAGGGGCCACGGCCAGGTCGGACGGGCGCACGAAGGCCATGGCTTCGGCGTCCAGCGCGTCGGCATGTTCGGGCGCGGCAATGCGCCAGTCGCCTGCATGGCCGTTGATGTGCATTTGCCCGCCGCTGGCACGGCCGTGAAACAGGTTCACGTCGCCCAGAAAGCCGTACACAAAGGGGCTGGCCGGCTGCTCCCACACCTGCTGCGGCGTGCCCACTTGTTCAATGCGGCCTTTGTGCATGACCACCACGCGGTCGGCCACTTCCAGCGCTTCTTCCTGGTCGTGGGTGACGAAGATGCTGGTGACGTGCAGCTCGTCGTGCAGGCGGCGCAGCCAGCGGCGCAGTTCTTTGCGCACCTTGGCGTCCAGCGCGCCAAAGGGTTCGTCCAGCAGCAGCACCTTGGGCTCCACGGCCAGGGCGCGGGCCAGGGCAATGCGCTGGCGCTGGCCACCCGACAGTTGCGAGGGGTAGCGCCCGGCCAGCCAGTCCAGCTGCACGAGCTTGAGCAGCTCCATCACCTTGGCCTGGATTTGCGCTTCGCTGGGGCGTTCGCGCCGGGGCTTGACGCGCAGGCCAAAGGCCACGTTGTCGGCCACGGTCATGTGGCGAAACAGGGCGTAGTGCTGAAAGACAAAGCCCACGCCGCGCTGGCGCACGTGCACGTCGGTGGTGTCCTGGCCTGAGAACAGAATTTGCCCCGCGTCGGCGCTTTCCAGCCCGGCAATGATGCGCAGCAGCGTGGTTTTGCCGCAGCCGGAGGGGCCCAGCAGGGCCAGAAGTTCGCCGGAGTCAATGTCCAGGCTGACATCGTCCAGCGCGCGAAAGGCGCCGAACTGTTTGGTGACGTGGCTGATTTGGATGCTCATGGCGGATAGGGTGCGGGGGGCTTGGTAGGTTCAGGGTTTCAGCGGCTGAAAACTATGTTTTGATAGCTGCTCGCACGCTTTTGACGGGCGCTAGCGGCCTTTTTGATGCTTTTTCCGGGACGTTCCCGGGGCATTCTTGGCGCGTGTGGGGCAGCGCTGGCGCGTCATGGCGCGGGTCGCTCCATGGGCAGATCGGCGGCGGCTTGCCGCTCGCGCGCGTGGCGCCACTCCACCAGGGTTTTGAGGGCCAGGGTCACGATGGCCAGCAGGGCCAGCAGGCTGGCCACGGCAAAGGCGGCCTGGCCCTGGTATTCGTTGTAGAGCACTTCCACGTGCAGGGGCATGGTGTTGGTTTGGCCGCGGATGTGGCCGCTGACCACGGACACGGCGCCAAATTCGCCCATGGCGCGGGCGTTGCACAAAATGACGCCGTACAGCAGCCCCCATTTGATGTTGGGCAGGGTCACGCGCCAGAAGGTCTGAAAGCCGCTGGCGCCCAGCACCTGGGCGGCTTGCTCTTCGTCGCTGCCCTGCGCTTGCATCAGCGGGATCAGCTCGCGCGCGATGAAGGGGAAGGTGACGAACACGGTGGCCAGCACGATGCCGGGCACGGCAAAGATGATCTTGATGTCGTGCGCGGCCAGCCAGGGGCCCAGCCAGCCTTGCGCGCCAAACACCAGCACATAAATCAGCCCCGCTACCACGGGCGAGACGGAAAAGGGCAAGTCAATCAGCGTGGTGAGAAAGGACTTGCCGCGAAACTCGAACTTGGCAATGCACCAGGCCGCGCACACGCCAAACACCAGGTTCACGGGCACGGCAATGGCGGCGGTAAGCAGGGTCAGGCCGATGGCGGCCTGCGCGTCGGGGTCTTTCAGCGCCTCCAGGTACGCCGCCCAGCCACCGCGCAGGGCCTCGACGAACACCGCCGCCAGCGGCAGCACCAGAAACAGGGCCATGAAGCCCAGCGCCAGGGCGATGAGCAGCGCACGCACGGCGGGCGATTCGGTGGTGCGCACGCGCTTGGGGATGCCGGCGCTGTGGGGGCTGGCGTGGCTCATGCCGCACCTCCGTGGCGGCGGCGCTGCCAGGCTTGCAGGCCGTTGATGACCAGCAGCATCACAAACGAGATCAGCAGCATGACCGCGGCCACGGCGGTGGCGCCGGCGTAGTCGTACTGCTCCAGCTTGCCGATGATGATGAGCGGGGTGATTTCCGACACCATGGGCATGTTGCCGGCGATGAAGATGACCGAGCCGTATTCGCCCACCGCGCGCGCAAAGGCCATGGCAAAGCCGGTCAGCAGGGCCGGGGCCACGGCGGGAAAGATGACGTGCCAGAAGGTCTGCCAGCGCGTGGCACCCAGGCAGGCGGCGGCTTCTTCCAGTTCTTTTTCGGTGTCTTCCAGCACGGGCTGCACGGTGCGCACCACAAAGGGCAGGCCGATGAAGATCAGCGCCACCACGATGCCGCCGGGCTGAAACGCCAGCTGAATGCCCAGGGGTTGCAGGTACTGGCCCACCCAGCCGTTGTCGGCCAGGATGGCCGTCAGCGCAATGCCGGCCACGGCGGTGGGCAGGGCAAAGGGCAGGTCCACCAGCGCGTCCACGATCTTCTTGCCCGGAAACTCATAGCGCACCAGCACCCAGGCCACCAGCAGGCCCGCCACCACGTTCACGCTGGCGGCCAGCAGCGATGCGCCAAAGCTCAGCCGGTACGCGGCCAGCACGCGCGGGGCGGTCACGGCGTCCCAGAACTGCGCCCAGCTCATCGACAGGGTGGAGATGACCAGCGTGGACAGCGGGATGAGCACCACCAGGCACAGCGCAAACAGCGTGTAGCCCAGCGTCAGGCCAAAGCCGGGCAGCACGCGCCGTGTGCGCCGGCGCGGCGCGGCCTGCGCAGCGGGCAAGGCGGTGAGGGTGGCGGAGGTCATGGGGAAAGGTTTACTTCAAATTTAATAGCTGCTTGCACGCTCTGGACAAGCGCTAGCGGCATTTTTCGTTTTCAATGAAAGATCCCCTCTTGGCCCCCTCCCCCTTTGGGGGAGGGTTGGGGTGGGGGCCAGCGGCGCGGGCCAGACCTCTGCGATGAAGGCGGGCACGCCATGCGAGGCTTTCCATTCACCCGCCATCGGTTATTCGCCATCGTCAGGTGGCGGCCTGCACCGCACCGGCCGCGCGCCTTACTTGCCCGGCGTGTACAGCTTGTCAAACAGACCGCCGTCGTTGAAGTGCACTTTCTGCGCCTCGCCCAGCGAGCCGAAGTACTGCTGCACCGTGAAGAGCTGGATGGGCTTGAACACGCTGGCGTGCTTTTTCAGCACGGCCTCGTCGCGCGGGCGCAGGCCGTGGCGGGCGGCAATCTCTTGCGCCTCGGACGTGTACAGGTAGTCCAGATACGCCTTGGCCTGCGCCGCCGTGCCTTTTTTGTCCACCGTGCGCTGCACCACGGCCACGGGGTTTTCGGCCACGATGGAGGCGCTGGGGTGCACGGCCTGCACCTTGCCCTTGCCAAATTCGCGCTCGACCGACACCACTTCGGATTCAAAGGTAATCAGCACGTCGCCCAGGTTGCGTTGCAGGAACATGCCGGTGGCGTCGCGCCCGCCGCGCGCCAGGGCGGGGACGTTTTTGTAGAGCTTGGTCACGAAGTCTTGCGCCTGCGCGTCGGTGCCGCCCTTGGCGCGCACCTGGCCCCAGGCGGCCAGATAGGCCATGCGGCCGTTGCCGCCGGTCTTGGGGTTGACCACGATCACCTTCACGTCGGGGCGGGTCAGGTCGTCCCAGTCCTTGATGTTCTTGGGGTTGCCCTGGCGCACCAGAAACAGCATGGTGGAGGTGGTGGGCGCCGCGTCATGGGCGAACTTGCTGCGCCAGTCCTTGGCCACCACACCCTTGTCGGCCAGAAAGTCCACGTCGGTGGTGGTGTTCATCGTCACCACGTCGGCGGCCAGGCCGTCGGCCACAGCGCGCGCCTGCGCGCTGGAGCCGCCGTGCGACTGGTCCACCTTGATGTCCTGGCCGGTGGTCTTTTTGTAGTGCGCGGCAAAGGCCGTGTTGTAGTCCTTGTAAAACTCGCGCGCCACGTCGTACGAAGCGTTGAGCAGCGTGGTCTGCGCGGTGGCTGTGGCGGCGGCCGTGAAAGCCAGGGCCAAGGCCAGCGTGCGCAAAGCGGTTTTCTTCATGATGAGCAGTCCAAAACAATGCCGGCAGATGGCCGGCGCATAGGGCGCGAGTGTGCGGCGCGCGCAGGCAAACCCCAACGACTTTTTTCTTCTTTCCTTATGCCAAGCAGCCATCCATGGACAATGCGCGCACCGCTCGCGCCCGCCCAGCAGCAAAAGCGTGAAACCTTTCACTGCCTGGCCTTACACCCGCTGCGCCACGCATGGAACTTGCGCCCCGCGCCACAGCTCTGACCGCGCACGCAAGGCCTTTGCACAACATCTCTAGCCACAAGGAGCCATCTCTTTTATGAAACGACGCCAATTCGCCCTGGGCGCTGCCGCAGCCCTGCCTGCTCTGTCTTCACTGCTGTCGCTGCCTGCACATGCGCAGTCGGGGCCGGGCTACACCACGCTCAAAGAGCCCGCCCCGGTGGACACCAAGCCGCCTCAAATCGAAGTGGTGGAGTTTTTCTCCTACGGCTGCTCGCACTGCAAGAATTTCGAGCCCATCTTTCATGCCTGGAAAAAAGCCGCGCCGCAAGACGTGGTGGTGCGCATGGTGCATGTGGGCTTCAACAAGAGCTTCGAGCCGCTGCAACGCATTTACTACGCACTGGAAAGCATGGGCGAGGTCGACAAGCTGCATGCCAAGGTGTTCGACGCCCTGCAAACCCAGCGCAAGCGCCTGAACCAGCCTGACGTGCTGTTTGCCTGGGTTGCCGAGCAAGGCGTAGACCGCGCCAAGTTCGAGGCCGCCTACAAGTCCTTTGGCGTGGCCAGCAAGGTGCAGCGCGCCCTGCAGCTGCAAGAGGCCTACCGCGTCGAAGGCACGCCCGCGCTGGGCATTGGCGGGCGCTACTACACCGACGGCTCCATGGCAGGCGGTTTCGAGCGCATGATCCAGCTCACCAACAACCTCATCGCGCAGGAGCGCAAGCGCGGCTGAAAACGCCCGCCCTGCCCTTTTAAGCCCGCGCCAGCGGGCTTTTTCATGTCCGTCAAGGACACCTAGGGGCGTACAATGCCCATGACCCAACAAGCAAAAAACGTGCCCTTGACACCCCCCCTCTTCCCCCGCCTGGCTTGCCGGCTGCTGCCGGTGGCGCTGGCCGCGCTGGCGGCCACCCCTGTCTGGGCCGAGCGCGCCGATCGCAACCAGCCCATGCGCATCGAAGCCGATGCGCTGCGCTACGAAGACCAGAAGCAGCACTCCACCTTCACCGGCAATGTGGTCGTCACCAAGGGCTCCATCGTGATGCGCGGCGCACGCCTTGATGTGTGGCAAGACGCGTCAGGCAACCAGTTCGGCACGATGACGGGCGCCTCCGGGCAGCGCGCCTTTTTCCGGCAAAAGCGCGAGGGTCTGAACGAATTCATCGAGGGCGAAGGCGACACCATTGAATACGACGGCAAGGCCGACACCGTGCGCTTCGTGCGCCGCGCCGAAATGCGCCGCCTGGAAGGCGCACGCCTGATGGACGAAGTCAAAGGCAGCGTCATCGTCTACAACAACACCACCGAGGTCTACACCGTCGATGGCAGCGCCAAGGCGCCGGGCACGCCCTCGGCATCGTCCAGCGGGCGCGTGAGCGCCATACTGGCCCCGCGCGGCAGCCGCAACGCGCAAGCGCCTGCCGCGCCCGCTTCTGCGGCATCCGTGCCGCTGCGCCCGGCCACCACGCTGCCGCAGGGGACGGCGCAGTGACGCAGGCCCCCGCCAGCGCGGCGTCCAGCCGCTTGCAGGTGCGCGGGCTGCGCAAGAACTACGGCGCGCGCCGCGTGGTGCATGACGTCTCGCTGGATGTGCAAAGTGGCGAGGTTGTGGGCCTGCTAGGGCCCAACGGCGCAGGCAAAACCACGTCGTTCTACATGATCGTGGGTCTGGTGCGGGCCGATGCTGGCCGCATTGCCATCGACGGGCAGGAAGTGCAGCACATGCCCATCCACCGCCGCTCGCGTCTGGGTCTGTCGTATCTGCCGCAGGAAGCGTCCATCTTCCGTAAGCTCACCGTGGCCGAGAACGTGCGCGCCGTGTTGGAGCTGCAAACCGGCCCCGACGGCAAGCCGCTGCCACGCGCAGAGATCGAACGCCGCCTGACCGAGCTGCTGGAGCAGCTGCACGTGCAGGACCTGCGCGACTCGCCCGCGCCCGCCCTCTCGGGCGGCGAGCGCCGCCGTGTGGAAATCGCCCGCGCGCTGGCCACGCAGCCGCGCTTCATCCTGCTGGACGAGCCATTTGCGGGCATTGACCCCATTGCCGTCATCGAGATCCAGCGCATCATCGCCTTTCTCAAAGAACGCGGCATTGGCGTGCTCATCACCGACCACAACGTGCGTGAAACCCTGGGCATTTGCGACCATGCGGTCATCATCAGCGACGGGCGCGTGCTGGCCACTGGCACGCCGGCGCAGATCGTGGACAACCCCGAAGTGCGCCGCGTCTATCTTGGGGAAAACTTCAGGCTGTGAAGCCCGGACTGTCGCTGCGCGTATCGCAGCATCTGGCCCTGACGCCGCAATTGCAGCAGTCCATCCGGCTGTTGCAGTTGTCCACGCTGGAGCTGGCCAGTGAAGTCGAGCAAATGCTCGACGACAACCCTTTCTTGGAGCGCGACGACGACACCGCGCCGCGCGAGGAGTTTGGCCTGTCGCGCGCCGACACGCGCGTGAGCGAGGGCGACCGCATTCAGGAAGCCGCAACGGATGTTTCTTCGGATGGCGCAGGCGAGTCCAGCGCCGAAGCCACTTTGGAATCCGAAGCCCTGCTGCCCGACAACTGGGACGGCGACGGCAGCGTGGACATGGCCCCGGACGATGGCGAGTGGGGCGGCGACGCCCCCGCGCGCACCGCAGGCGGCGAGAGTGACGACGAGCTGGACCCCGGCGAGCGGCCCGGCGCGCAGGAATCGCTGGCCGAGCACCTGCACCGCCAGGCCCTGGCCTTGCGCCTTTCGCCCGAGGACACGGCTGCGCTGCGCTTTCTCATCGAATCGCTCAATGACGACGGCTACCTGGAAGACAGCCTGGCCCAGCTGGCCGCCACGCTGACCGAAGACGACGACAGCATGGAGCAGCTCGAAGAGCTGGTGCACCGCTTCAGCCTGGCGCTGAAGCTGCTGCAATCGCTCGAACCTGCCGGTGTGGGCGCGCGCAACCTGGCCGAATGCCTGACGCTGCAACTCAAAAACCAGCAGACCGAGCGCGGCCTGACTGACGACCAGCAAGCCTGCATTGCCGTGGCCCTGAAGATCTGCGCCCAGCATGGGGCCATGGACTTGCTGGCCAAGCGCGACGTCAAAAAGCTCATGCAGCTCACCGGCGAGCCCGAAGACACGGTGCGCGCGGCCATGCAGCGCATCGGCCAGCTCGAACCCAAGCCCGGCCGCGCCTTTGCCGACGTGGAGCGCAACGCGATCGTGCCCGACGTCATCGTCACCAGCACTGGCAGCGGCGCCAACCAGCGCTTTCGCGTGCAACTCAACCCCGACGTCATGCCGCGCCTGCGCGTGCACGAGATCTATGCCAACGCCCTGCGCGGCGGCAAGGGCGGCGAAAACCACCAGGCCCTCAGCCAGCGCCTGCAAGAAGCGCGCTGGTTCATCAAGAACATCCAGCAGCGCTTTGACACCATCTTGCGCGTGTCCCAGGCCATCGTGGAGCGCCAGCGCAATTTTTTCATCCACGGCGAGCTGGCCATGCGCCCCATGGTGCAGCGCGAGCTGGCCGACGAGCTGGGCGTGCATGAATCCACCATCAGCCGCGTGACCACCGCCAAGTACATGGCCACGCCGCAAGGCACCTTCGAGCTCAAATACTTCTTCGGCTCGGCCCTGGGCACCGAAGCCGGCGGCAACGCCAGCAGCACCGCCGTGCGCGCGCTCATCAAGCAGCTCATCGGCGCCGAAGACCCGGCCAAGCCCCTGTCCGACGGGCAGATTGCCGACATGCTCAAAGAGCAGGGCATCGACTGCGCGCGCCGCACCGTGGCCAAGTACCGCGAAGGGCTGCGCATTCCCGTGGCCAGCCTGCGCAAGCACGCACTCAAGGCCGCGCCTTAAGTGGCGCGGCACCAAGCCGGGGCCATTACAGCGCAGGCTTATCGCTGCGGTTGCTCAGGTTGGCTTTCAGCTCCGCGCTCATGGGCACGTTCAGCGGCAGGTTGCGGGGCGGGATGGGCTGCACGAACCACTTGTCGTACAGCTTTTCAAACTGGCCGGATGCCATCATGCCGCCAATCACGTCATTTACCAGCTTCTTGAACGCCGGGTCATCCTTGCGCAGCATGCAGGCGTAGGGCTCTACCTGCAAGGCATCGCCCACCACGTCGTACAGGTCAGGCTGCTTGGCGTTGGCTTTCAGGCCGTACAGCAGAATGTCGTCCATGCCAAAGGCGGCGGCGCGGTCGCCCTCCACCATCAAAAAGGCGTCGGCATGGTCGCGCGCCAGGGTGATCTTCATGCCGATGTTCTTGTCAGCGTCATATTTGCGCAGCACCTGCGCGTTGGTCGTGCCGGTGGTGCTGGCCACGGTTTTGTCTTTCAAGTCGGCGTAGTTCTGAATGCCGCTGGCTTTTTTCACCAGCAGGCGTGTGCCGGTGTAGTAGTGGTTGATGGCAAAGTCCACATCCTTGCCGCGCGTGGTGTTGTTGGTGGTGGAGCCGCATTCCAGATCCACCGTGCCGTTTTGCACCAGCGGAATGCGGTTGCCTGATGTCACGGCCATCCATTCCACGCGAATGGGCTTGCCCACTTGCTTGGACACGGCGTCGGCCACGGCCTTGGCGATATCTACCGCAAAGCCAATGGGCTTGCCCGGCGCCTCCAAATAACTGAAGGGCACGGACGATTCGCGGTACGACAGGGTGATCTTGCCGCTTTCGGCCACTTTTTCCAGGGTGCCCGCGTGGGCCGCAAGGCTGGTGGCGGCCAGTGCGGCTGCGGCCAGTGTGCGTTTCATCATGGCAAACAACCTTTCTGCCGCCCCTGGCGGCACCATGTTTCACAGAAAAACGGGCATTGTGCCCAGACCCACCCGATACCCACCACAGGGTATGCACCAAGTTGCCATCACCTGCATGCACATGCGCCGCCAGGCCCTGACCCTGTTTCTGCCCTGCGCCGCATGGCCGTCACCGCTGTTGCGGGCGCTTACCGCAGCCCATGCAAGCCCATCGCTAAAATCGCGCCCCATGTCACCGAACACCTCTGCCGGTGCGCGCCACTGCTGCGCGCTGCCTGGGGCCAGCGTGACCCGTCTGCCAGCGGGCCTTGTAGGGTTTGTCCGCGCCGCTTGCGCGGCGCTGTTACTGGCGTCGGGACTTGCCCAGGCTCAGGAGGCGACCGACCTGCCCGCCCCTGCCCCTTCGCTCACCCAGCCATGCACATCCGCCAAGGCCGTGCATGACATGCGCTGCCCCAACTACACCGGCTTCAAAGCCCGCGTAGGCGCGCCTGCGCCCGTGCTCTCCCCTGACAACGCGCCCGCGCGGCTGGATACCCCATCCGTCGCCCCCACCGCACGCGCCGGACGGGTGCTGGGCAAAGGCGTGGCCTCCTGGTACGGTCCGGGCTTTCATGGCCGGCGCACAGCCAACGGCGAACGCTTCGATGAAAACGCGCTCACGGCTGCCCACAAAACCCTGCCTTTTGGCACACGCGTGCTGGTGCATAACCCGCGCAATGGCAAGCAAGTCGTGGTGCGTATCAACGATCGCGGTCCTTTTGTGCGTGGTCGCGTCATAGACGTCAGCCGCGCCGCCGCACGCGCACTGGGCATGAAGCACGCAGGCCATGTGCCGGTAGAACTGCATGAAGCCCTGCCGCCAGGCCAATTCGAGCGTATCGCCAGCGCCAACTGACTTGAAAGCGCCCCCACGCGCCTTTCAACCGCCTACCTCAACCTCCCAGGCTTGCCCTCGCCCGCGCCCTTGCCCCAGGGTGTGCAGCACCTGCGGCAAGGCCGCGTCCAAAGCTTGCTTGAGCGTGTGTGGCGGGTTGATGACGAACATGCCGCTGGCCGTCAGTCCTCCACCGCTTTCTGGCGAAGCCGTCCCAATGTGCAGCGTGGCCTGCAACCAGGCGCGGCCGGCCTGATTGGCCAGGGTTTTCAGCCGGCGCGGCAGCTCGTGCGCCTCAGGGCGGGCAATGATGGGATACCAGATGAGGTATACCCCCGTGGCAAAGCGCCTGAGCGCGTCTTGCACGCTGGCGGCCACCTTGGCGTAATCGCTTTTGATTTCGTAGCTTGGGTCCATCAGCACCAGCGCCCGGCGAGAGCCGCTGCCGCTGACAGGCGGCGGCAGCAAGGCTTTCAGCCCCACGAACCCATCTTCGCGCACCACCTGCACGCGCCGGCCCGCCTGCAACTGCGCCACGTGTGCGCCCAGCGCCTGCACGTCGGCCGGGTGCAGCTCAAACAGCCGCAGCCGGTCATGCACGGCCTCGCGCGCCGACTCGCTCATCAAGGCGTGCATCAGCAAGGGCGAGCCGGGGTACACGCGCCAAGCGCACGGCTCGCTGACACCCGCATTAAAGCCTTGCAACAGCACCAGGTAGTCGGCCAAGGCAGGCGCCATGCCCGGCAGCGCCGTCACCGCCGGCAGGCGCGCCACCCCTGACAGCGCCTCGCCCGACGTCTGCGCCGCCTCGCCATCCAGGCGGTACAAGCCCGCGCCCGCGTGCGTGTCCACCAGCAAAAGGGGCGAATCCTTGCGCATCAAATGGCGCAAGCTGGCAATCAGCACGATGTGCTTGAGCACATCGGCGTGGTTGCCCGCATGAAAAGCGTGGCGATAACTGAACATAGGCAGCGCATGGTACATCCGCCGCTGCACTAAGCGCGCTACAATGGCGGGCTTTGCAGCGATTTTGTGGCCCCGCGGCAAAAGCAGTTTTTCACCACCTAAGAGGCTCCCGCCACCCAAGAGGAGCGCCGACCGTGGAAAAGGGCCCGCCAAACCCTCATCTTCATCCTTGAAGGAAAGCACATGAAAACGTTCAGCGCCAAACCCGCTGACGTGACGCATGAGTGGTTTGTGATTGACGCCACCGACAAGGTGCTCGGACGGGTCGCCAGCGAAGTGGCCCTCCGTCTGCGCGGCAAACACAAAGCCATTTACACGCCTCACGTCGATACCGGCGACTACATCATCGTGGTCAACGCCGCCAAGCTCCGCGTCACCGGCGCCAAGGAGCTCGACAAGAAGTACTACCGCCACACCGGCTACCCCGGCGGCATCCGCGAAACCAATTTCCGCGACATGCAGGCCAAGCACCCCGGCCGCGCGCTGGAAAAAGCCGTCAAGGGCATGCTGCCCAAGGGCCCGCTGGGCTACGCCATGATCAAGAAGCTGAAGGTCTACGGCGGCGCCGAGCACCCGCACAGCGCCCAGCAGCCCAAGGCGCTGGAAGTTTAAGGAGCCGCGCAAATGATTGGTGATTGGAACAATGGCACCGGCCGTCGCAAATCCAGCGTCGCCCGCGTGTTTCTGAAAAAAGGCTCCGGCAAGATCACGGTCAATGGCAAGCCCATTGAGCAGTTCTTTGGCCGCCAGACCTCCATCATGATCTGCAAGCAGCCGCTGGTGCTGACCGAAAACCTCGAAACCTTCGATGTGATGGTCAACGTGCACGGCGGCGGCGAATCCGGCCAGGCCGGTGCCGTGCGCCACGGCATCACCCGCGCACTGATCGACTACGACGCCAACCTCAAGCCCGCCCTGAGCGCCGCTGGCTACGTCACGCGCGATGCGCGCGAGGTCGAGCGCAAGAAAGTCGGTCTGCACTCTGCACGCCGCCGCAAGCAGTTCAGCAAGCGTTAACCGGCTTGCCCTGCCAGGGCTTGCCGTACAAGAAAAAACCGTGTCAGCTCATGCGGCTGGCACGGTTTTTTTCATGGCGCGTGGTAAAAGCGCGGGCTATCGACATCATCGACGAGCAAGGAGAACACAAGCCATGTTGGGCCTCAAAAAACAGCCATCGGTCGGCAGCATCATTGGTGCGGGCATGCGCGTGGATGGGCCTTGCACTTTTCGGGGCGGCTTGCAGATCGACGGCACCGTGCTGGGCGATGTCACGGCCGAGGGCGAGGCCACCGTGCTCATCATTGGCGAAACCGGCCAGGTGCAAGGCGCCATCAGCGCCGACCATGTGGTCATCGGCGGCACCGTGCTGGGCCCGGTGGCCGCGCGCGAGCGGCTGGAGCTGCAAGCCAAGGCACGCGTGCAAGGCGATGTGCAATACACCTCGCTGGAGATGCAGCCTGGCGCCGTCATCGCCGGGCAACTGCAACCTCGGCTGACCCCGCCGCCCGCTGCCCAGCCAGTGATGACCGCGCCCAGCGCGGCAGAGCCGACAGGCGACAGCCCGCACGAACCGGTGGAACCCACGCTGGACATCATGGACACGGACATCACCCCTGCCCCGGACAAAAACCGACTGTTTTGATAGACTATTGGGCATTCACACCCCCATGCAGGAGTCCCCCATGAGTGCCGAGCCACAAGCCGTTGTCGCCGCGCAAGCGCCAGCGGCCATGCCTGATCCCATCGTCTTTACCGACAGCGCCGCCGCCAAGGTGGCTGATTTGATTGCCGAAGAAGGCAACCCCGACCTGAAGCTGCGCGTGTTCGTTCAAGGCGGCGGCTGCTCGGGCTTTCAATACGGCTTTACCTTTGATGAGGTCAGCAACGAAGACGACACCACGATGACCAAGAACGGCGTGTCGCTGCTGATCGACCCCATGAGCTACCAGTACCTGGTGGGCGCGGAAATCGACTACAAAGAAGATTTGCAAGGCGCGCAGTTCGTCATCAAAAACCCCAACGCACAAACCACTTGCGGCTGCGGCTCCTCTTTTTCCGTCGCCGAATAAGCACACGCTCCGTGGCAGCACACAGCCGCTGCCCTTGCCTCTTCAAGCGCCTTCCCAGGCGCTTTTTTCTTGCCCGGCCCGACCAGGCAATAGCTATACTTTATATAGCTAAAACTCTTTGCAGAAAGCGCGCAAACGCCCGTTTTCTTAATGCACGTTGAGCGGTGCGCTGGCTGGCCTTCGCTTCACCACCCCCAACCCAGCCGCAGCGGCAGGTACACCGCCATGCCCACGGCGATGGACAGCGGCAGCGGGTACGCGCCGTGCTGGCGCCAGAAGTAAAAGCCCGCGCCCGCCAGCGCGCCCCACACCCGTGCGTCGCGCCACAGGCTGCCCACGGCGCTGGGGACGCCGCCGCTCATCAGAATGTCGGGCGCGATCACCGCCGCCAGCGCGGCAATGGGCGCGTATTGCAGCCCGCGCTGCGCCCAGGCGGGCAGGCGCCAGGGGCGCTGGCTGATGAAGAAAAAGCCCCGCGTGATGACGGTGATGGCGGCCATGCCGACGATGGCCAGCAGCGTCCAGGCGTCGGTTTCAGGCACGGCGCGGCTCCTGCGGGGCTGCGGGCGGGCGCAGGCGCGGCTCGATGAACAGGCACAGCGCCACGGCCACGGCAATGGCGGCCACGATGTTCAGGCGATAAGGCAGCCCGTACAGCGCCACGGCAGCGGCCGCGGCCACGAAGGCCGAGAGCGCGCGCAGCCGCGTGCTGGCCAGCGAGCAGGCCACGGCCAGCAGCGCCAGGGTGCCGGCAAATTCCAGCCCCCAGCGGGTGGGCAGGGCCGCGCCCAGAAAGATGCCGGCAAAGCTGAACACCTGCCAGAACAGCCAGTTGCACACGTTGCCGCCCCACAGGTAGGCCATTTGCGCGCGGCGCTGGCGTTCGGTTTCTGCCGGCTTGGGAAAGCGCCGGGTGTAGAGCACGTAGGTCACGTCGCCCGTGAAGTAGCCCAGCCACAGCCGCTGCGCGCGCGGCAGGAACATGAAGTAGTCGCGCAGGTGCACGCTGAAGACGACAAAGCGCAGGTTGACGCAAAAGGCCGTGGCCCAGATGACCCACAGGGGCGCGCCCGCGGCGATGAGCGGTATGGCCGCCAGCTGCGCGCTGCCCGCAAACACCAGCAGCGACATGGCCACCGCTTCGGTGATGCTCATGCCGCTTTTGACCATGGCCACGCCGGTCATGAAGGCCCAGGCGGTCAGGCCGACGGAGATGCCCGACATTTCGCGCGCGCCCACCCAGAACAGCGGGTGGCGGGCGGTGCGCGCAAAGCCGTCCACCCGCCGCATCAGCCAGGCGCTCAGGCGCCCGCGCGGGGCCAGGTCGGCCGGCGGGCGGGGCAGGGGCATGTTCATGGCGTGCGGCCTGTTTCAGGCGGGGGGGCGAAGCACTGGCCCGGCTGCACGGCAAAGCCGCGCAGAAAGTCGCGCACGGGCAGGCGCTTGCCGCCGGGGCGTTGCAGCTCGGTCAGGCGCAGCACGCCGCCGCCCGCGCCCAGGCCGCAGGCCACGCGAATGCCCTCGTCGTCTACATGCAGAATCTGGCCTTCGCGCACGTCTGGCGCGTGGCGGCAGCTATCTATTTCAGAGCGCCAGATTTTCAGCGCCGTGCCTTGCAGCACGCTGCTGGCGCCGGGGAAGGGGTCAAAGGCGCGCACGCGGCGTTCAATCACGGGGGCGGGCTGGGCCCAGTCGATGGCGGCTTCGTGTTTTTCAATCTTGTGGGCGTAGCTCACGCCTTCGGCGGGCTGGGCGGTGGCGCTCAAGGGGCCGCAGGCGGCCAGCTCCAGCGCCTCCACGATCAGGCGCCCGCCTAGCGCGGCCAGCGCGTCGTGCAGTGTGGCGGTGGTGTCGCGCGGGCCGATGGGCAGGCGTTCGGTCAGCAGCATGGCGCCGGTGTCCAGCCCTTCGTCCATTTGCATGATGGTGATGCCGGTTTCGGCATCGCCCGCTTCAATGGCGCGGTGAATGGGGGCGGCGCCGCGCCAGCGCGGCAGGATCGAGGCATGGATGTTGAGGCAGCCCAGGCGCGGCCCGGCCAGCACCCACTGCGGCAGGATCAGGCCGTAGGCGGCCACCACCATGACGTCGGGCGCGGCCGCTTGCAGGGCGGCGCGGGCAGCGGCGGCGTCTTCGGGGTATTTGCCGTCCAGCCGCAGGCTGCGCGGCTGGGCCAACGGCAGGCCGTGCGCCTGCGCAAACTGTTTGACGGGCGAGGCTTGCAGCTTCATGCCCCGGCCTGCGGGGCGGTCGGGCTGGGTCAGCACCAGGGGCACGTCAAAACCTGCGGCGTGCAGCCGCTCAAGCGCCACGCGGGCAAATTCAGGGGTGCCGGCGAAGGCGACTTTCATGCTCATTTTTAAATAGCTGTTTGCGCTGGATAGGCGTGCGCAAAAGGCACTTTTGGCTTCAAACCTCTGGCCTTAGCGCTCGCGCGGCTCGGGCGGGTATTCGTCGCCGCTGGAGTAGCCGCGCACCACGCCGGCGGGGTCGATGTCGATGTACAGCAGGCGCGGGAAAGGGCCGTTGTCGTAACGCCAGACCCAGATCACGCCATCAAAGTTGTGCACGCCCATGACCTGCGCGGGCGGGCCGTATTCGCGCAGCACGTCGGCGCGCGTCCAGGTGCCGGGCCGGATGCGCTGGCCAAACAGGCCTTCTTGCAGCGCCTGCTCGACGCGCGTGACGCGGCCTTGCGCGTCCACGTCCAGGTTGTACACGCGCTTGCCCGCCGGCTGCCAGGAGTATTGCAGCCGCTCGCCCGCGCCCTCTCCCTGGCCCGCCGGGTAGCGGGCCGTGGGCGCGCCCAGCTGCTGCACGGCCTGCGCCACGGGCGTGCCGGGGGCCACGCGCTCGGGCATGGCGCAGCCGGCCAGCACGGCAGCGGCCAGCGCCAGACCGGCGGTGTACAGGCGGGCGCGGTGGCGAAGGCCGCCGTGAAGGAGGCAGCCCAGCAGGGTCACAGGCGTTCCCGCGCGTGGGCGGCGGCGGATTTGGCGTCTTCGCGCTCGGCCTTGAGCAGCTTGGTCTTGATGCGGCCTTGCTTGAGCGGCGAGAGGTATTGCACGAACACCTTGCCCATGAGGTGATCCATCTCGTGCTGGATGCACACGGCCAGCAGACCGTCGGCGGCGATTTCGCGCGACTGGCCGTTTTCGTCCAGCGCGCGCACGCGCACCTGGGCGGCGCGCTCCACGCCGTCGTAAATGCCGGGCACCGACAGGCAGCCCTCGTCGCCACGCACGCGCTCGTCGCTGGCCCACAGCAGCTCGGGGTTGATGAGCACCAGGCGTTCGTTGCGCTCTTCCGACACGTCGATCACGATCACGCGCTCATGCACGTCCACCTGCGTGGCCGCCAGGCCAATGCCCTTGGCCTCGTACATGGTGTCGAACATGTCGCCAATCAGGCTTTTCAGGCGGGCGTCCACGGCCTGCACGGGCTTGGCCACTTTGAACAGGCGCGGGTCGGGATAGCGGAGGATGGGAAGCAAAGCCATGGGGGAATTTCCATCAAGATGTGGCTATTTTCGCGACTTTTCACCTTTCCCGCCCGCTCGGCACGCCAATTTCGTTGCCGGATCAAAAGCTTGAATGCAGAATCCCCCGTGCTTTGTCAAGTTGGCAACCGCTCACAGCAAAACAATGAAACATACTTTTCCCGAAGCCACCGCGCCGCGAGCCAAAACCGCAACTCTGACCGCCTCTATGGCACTGCTGGCCACCGCGCTCACCGCCGCCCTGCCCGCCCATGCACAACAAGGCAGCCAACGCCCCGTGACCCCGGCGCAACGCGCCACGGCCCAGCAAGTGGCCAGCGCGGGCGTTCCCCTGTCTGCCCTGGCTCCCAACGCGCCCGAGGAATACACCGTGCGCCGTGGCGACACGCTGTGGCGCATCTCTGGCCTGTTTCTCAAGTCTCCCTGGCGCTGGCCCGAACTGTGGGGCATGAACCTGCAGGACATCCGCAACCCGCACCTGATCTATCCTGGTCAGCAGCTCTATCTGGAGCGCGTGGGTGATCGCGCCATGCTGCGCGCACGCCGCGCTGGCGACGGCCAAGTCAGCGCCACCATCCGCGTGTCACCCCGCAACCGCGTCGAAATGCTCGATGCCAACCCGCTGCCCACGCTGCAACCGCACCTGATTGAGCCTTTCCTGGCCGAGCCGCTGGTCGTTGATGACGACACCTTCAAGCGCGCCCCGCGCATCGTGGCTTTGGCCAACCAGGATCGCGTGCTGGTGGCCAAAGGCGACCGCGCCTATGTCCGCGGCCCGACAGATGCACCCCTGCTGTCGGCGCCCGGCCTGCCCACCAACTTCCGTGTCTTCCGCACCGCCACACCACTGAAGGATCCGATCACCGGTGAAATCCTCGGTTATGAAGGCCAGTACGTCGGCCAGGCAGAGCTGGTGCGTGGCGAAAGCGAAACCGAAGAAACCCCGCCAGAGCTGCTGGCTTCCCAGGCACACAAGAAAACCTCTGTCACCATGCCCACCGCTGGCGACAGTGATGCCACCCCCATCGAAGAGCCCACCACGCCCGAAGAGCCGCGCATGCTGCCCGTGCCAGCCACTGTGGACGTGCTCACCAGCAAGGAAGAAATGCGTGCGGGTGACCGCCTGTTGCCTGAGCCCGAGCGCGAATACCGCAACTACGTGCCACATGCCCCCGACATCCCAGTGGATGCGCGCGTGGTATCCGTGCATGGCAACTCGGTGCGTTATGCGGGCCAGAACCAGATCGTGGTCATCAACAAGGGGCTGCGTGACGGCATTGAAAACGGCCACGTACTGGCCTTGCTGTCTTCTGGCGCCCGTATTGCCGACAAAACCGAGAAAGCACGCACCACCATCCAGTTGCCCGACGAGCGCAATGGTGTCGCCATGGTGTTCCGCCCCTTTGAGCGGGTTTCCTACGCCCTGGTCATGGAAATCACCAGTCCTGTGCAGGTGGGCGACAAGCTGGTCAACCCCAAGTAAAGCCCTCCGCACGGCGCGCAGCAGTTGAGCAGCGCGCCGTGCACCGGCATCCTCTCACCCTCGCCTCGGCAGCACTTCAGCCATGGAGCGTGAAGAACTGGCTGCTTGGCTGCGCCTGGTGCTCACCCCCGGCGTCGGCAGCGACACCGCACGCCGCCTTCTGGCTGCCTTTGGCCTGCCCCAAGCCATTTTCGATGCCAGCAGCGCTGCTCTACAGCAGTTGGCATCGCCCGCCCAGGTCAAGGCTTTGCATCGAACGCCGGAGTCGCTACCCAGCCTGCTGGAAACCACTTGGCAATGGCTTGGACAGCATGATCCCCAGGTGGAACACCGCCTGGTCACCCTGGCCGATGCCACCTACCCCGCCAGCCTGCTGGAGATTGAAGACCCGCCCCTGATGCTTTACCTACTGGGGCGCACCTCACTGCTCGACACCCCCTTTGCCGCTGAAGCCGGCATGGCGCAACCCTCCAGCCACTGGCCCAGCCAAGCCCTTGCCATGGTCGGCAGCCGCAACCCCACACCCCAAGGCCAGCAGAACGCACAGCAATTCGCCAAGGCCTTCAGCGCATCCGGGCTCTGTGTGGTATCTGGTATGGCATTGGGCATTGATGGCGCCGCCCACTTGGGCGCACTGTCCGCAGTGGATGAAGCAGCCCCTGCCAAGCGCTTGTGCACCATAGCAGTCATCGGCACGGGTATTGACCGCGTGTACCCACGCCAACACCGGGAATTGGCCCATCGCATTGCGCGCCATGGCCTAATCGTGAGCGAATATCCGCTGGGCACACCGCCGCTGGCGTCCAACTTCCCCAAGCGCAACCGGCTCATCGCAGGATTAAGCCAAGGCACGCTGGTGGTAGAAGCCGCGCTGGCGTCAGGCTCACTCATCACTGCGCGCCTGGCCGCCGAACAAGGCAAGGAAGTCTTCGCCATCCCTGGTTCCATCCACAACCCACAGTCACGGGGCTGCCACGCCCTCATCCGTCAAGGCGCCAAGCTGGTAGAAACCGCACAGGATGTACAGGAAGAGCTGCGCTGGCCCTCTTCACCCATAACGGATGCCAATCCGGCTCGGAAAACGCACACCCAGAGCGGCCCGCATGCCACAAGCGATAGCTCCAATGACACGCTGCTTCACGCCCTGGGCACCGACCCTGTGGGATTGGATGCACTGCTGGCACGCACGGGCCTGGATACCGCAACGCTGCAAGCACGTTTGCTAGAGCTGGAGTTGAACGGGCAAGTTGGCCGCCTGCCTGGCGGACTGTTTCAACGCCTCTGGCAAGGGTAGCGCATGGCAAAAGCCAGGGGCGAGCAGGTCTTCGGCACGATGAAGCGCAGATTCCATCTGAACAGAGCGCGGTACTTCGGAGCGGCCAAGGTGCAGGCGCAAAGGGACAAGGCGGCGTTGGGTATGAATTTGCTGAAGGCCCATCGCACGCTCAAAAACATGGAAATGGCGGGGGTCGGTTCGCCCTGAACGGGGCAAACGGGCTGCGAAAGCGGCCTCGAAGCATAAAGACCGGGTGAGCGGCACCGAAAAACGTCGCCCAGCTACGACTTCGCGTGCTCATCGGCGGGTTGTGCAACGGTCTTATTACCCAGGCAAACGTGCGTTGCGCACGTTGGAGCGCACGTATATTTTGCCACCCAACAACTCTTTCACTCCTCTTTTGAGAGCAAAGAACGCTTTTGTATCAAGCGCAAATGCTTTTCAAAGCACTCAGCGGTTCATCACACCGCCGGTCAGTACCTGTGTTTTTGGTCAAAAACAAAAAGCCCGCTCAAAAGCGGGCTTTTTCAGCATTTGGTTGCGCGAGAAGGATTTGAACCTCCGACCTTTGGGTTATGAGCCCAACGAGCTACCAGACTGCTCCATCGCGCGGTAAGCTGTGAAGTATAGCAGATTATTCTGCTGCTTGCGCATCGTCGTTCACTTCGGGACGATCCACCAGCTCAATGAAAGCCATGGGTGCATTGTCACCCACGCGGAAGCCCATCTTCAAGATGCGGGTATATCCTCCCGGACGAGCGTTGTAGCGCGGTCCCAGTTCCGTGAACAGCTTGGTCACACTGGCATCGTCGCGCAGGCGCGCAAAAGCCAGGCGACGGTTAGCCACGCTGTCTTTCTTGGCCAGAGTGATCATCGGCTCCACCACGCGGCGCAGTTCCTTGGCCTTGGGCACAGTGGTCTTGATCGCCTCGTGCTCGATCAGCGAGTTCATCATGTTGCGCAGCATCGCCTGGCGATGTGCGCTGGTGCGGTTGAGTTTGCGAAGGCCGTTGCCGTGACGCATGGTGCTTTTCCTTTCTTTATTAACAGAGCCGCCGTATCAGGTACGGCCCTTGCACGGATGGTGAATGGGTAATGGGAGGGCAGCTCAGCGCTTGTCCAAGCCAGTGGGCGGCCAGTTTTCCAGCTTCATGCCCAGGGTCAGGCCGCGCGAAGCCAGCACTTCCTTGATCTCGTTGAGCGACTTTCGGCCCAGGTTGGGGGTCTTGAGCAGCTCGTTCTCGGTGCGCTGGATCAGATCGCCGATGTAGTAGATGTTTTCGGCTTTCAGGCAGTTGGCCGAACGCACTGTCAGCTCCAGCTCATCCACCGGGCGCAGCAGGATCGGATCAAACGTCGCCGCACCGCCGCGCTGCGAAGTCGGAGCAAACACTTCGTCAATGGCGCTGCCTTCGAGTTGTGCGAACACCGCCAGCTGCTCTACCAAGATCTTGGCGGAAGCACGAACAGCGTCTTCAGCGGAGATGGCACCATTGGTTTCGATCTCCATCACCAGCTTGTCCAGATCGGTGCGTTGCTCGACGCGGGCATTTTCCACCGCGTAGCTCACCCGCTTGACGGGCGAAAAAGAAGCATCCAGAACAATACGGCCAATGGACTTGGTGGGCTCATCCGCATAGCGGCGCAGCGTACCCGGCACATAGCCACGCCCCTTTTCCACCTTGACCTGCATATCAAGACGGCCGCCTTGGGAAAGGTTGGCGATGACATGCTCAGGATTGATGATTTCCACATCGTGAGGCGCCTGGATGTCAGCTGCCGTCACAACACCTTCGCCCTCCTTGCGCAGGCTCAGGGTTACCTCATCGCGGTTATGGAGCTTGAATACCACACCCTTGAGATTGAGCAGGATGTTGACCACATCCTCCTGCACGCCGTCGATGCTCGAATACTCGTGCAGCACGCCAGCAATGGTGACCTCAGTCGGCGCATAGCCCACCATGGACGACAGCAACACGCGGCGCAGCGCATTGCCAAGCGTGTGTCCGTATCCACGCTCAAAGGGTTCAAGCGTGACTTTGGCTTTGTGATCGGCCAACGGTTCAACATTGATCGCTTTGGGTTTCAGCAATTGGGTTTGCATTCTCTAGACTTCCTCTCAATACCCCCGGCTCGTTACACCGGTAAGGCTGGTGAAGCACCAAACCCGCCATGATGGCGGGTTCGGAACGAAGGTGGCGCTATACCCCAAGGATCAGCGCGAATACAGTTCGACGATCAGCGATTCGTTGATGTCCGCGCCAAACTCGTCACGATCAGGCGTCTTCTTGAAAGTGCCTTCGGCCTTGTCGGCGTTGACCTCGACCCAAGCCGGGAAACCCACCTGAGCTGCCAATTGCAACGCCTCTTGCACACGGGTCTGGGCACGAGATTTTTCACGCACGGCTACCACATCGCCCGCCTTGACCAGATAAGAAGGAATGTTGACCTGTTGGCCATTGACCGTGATCGCCTTGTGCGACACAAGTTGACGCGCTTCGGCACGGGTAGAGCCAAAACCCATGCGATAAACCACGTTGTCCAGACGCGACTCCAGCAAGAACAGCAGGTTGGCACCGGTATTGCCGCGACGGCGATCCGCTTCCTCGAAATAGCGGCGGAACTGCTTTTCGAGCACACCATACATGCGCTTGACTTTTTGCTTTTCGCGCAGTTGCAAGCCATAGTCAGACGTACGCTGACCAGAGGTGCGGCCATGTTGACCTGGTTTACTGTCGAACTTGGCCTTGTCACTGATAGAGCGGCGCGCACTCTTCAGGAACAAGTCAGTGCCTTCACGGCGGGAAAGTTTGGCCTTGGGGCCGAGGTAACGTGCCACGGTAGCTTCCTTGAATCAAACTGCTCCGACACTTCAAGTGGCGGAGGAGCCGTTAGATGATGCGCCACCCAACGGCGGTGGGCTTATAAGAAAATATTAAGCGCGCGGCTCAGCGCGCGCTGGTTATAGATGCTGCAGTGCGCTTAAATGCGGCGACGCTTTTGCGGCCGGCAACCATTGTGCGGAATCGGCGTCACATCGGAAATTGAGGTGATTCGAATACCCAAAGCAGCCAGAGCGCGCACGGAAGACTCACGGCCAGGGCCGGGGCCTTTGATTTCTACATCAAGATTCTTGATGCCCTGATCCATGGCTGCACGGCCAGCTTGCTCAGAAGCCACCTGTGCCGCAAACGGCGTGGACTTACGTGAACCCTTGAAGCCCTGCCCCCCCGAAGAGGCCCAAGACAAGGCATTACCCTGGCGATCAGTAATGGTGATGATGGTGTTATTAAACGACGCATGCACGTGCGCGATGCCATCCGAAATATTTTTACGGACTTTCTTGCGGACACGCTGGGCGGCGTTGCTGGCAGGAGACTTGGCCATGGTGTGTGCGTTCCTTGATTATTTTTTCAGCGCCTGCGCTGCCTTGCGCGGGCCCTTGCGGGTACGTGCGTTGGTACGTGTGCGCTGGCCACGCATAGGCAGACCGCGGCGGTGACGGAAACCCCGATAGCAACCGATATCCATCAGGCGCTTGATATTCATCGTGGTTTCCCGACGCAGATCACCTTCGATCAGATACTGAGCAATGGCGTCGCGGAGCTTTTCTTGATCAGCATCCGTCAGATCTTTCACTTTTTTGGCATAAGGAATACCACAGGCCTCGCAAATTTTGCGGGCGCGCGAGCGACCAATGCCATAAATGGCCGTCAAGCCGATTTCAGCGTGCTTGTGCGGCGGAATATTGATACCAGCAATACGTGCCATGTGTACTTATCCTATGAACGTGCATGTAGGCAGGCGCCCGGCTCAGCCCTGGCGCTGCTTATGGCGCGGATCGGTGCAAATCACACGTACCACACCCTTGCGGCGGATGATTTTGCAGTTGCGGCAAATTTTCTTTACCGAAGCTGAAACTCTCATTTCACTCTCCTAAAACCTTCTTGCTCTTGGGCTTCTTGACTTCTGCCCAGCCCCTGAAGACAAACCCTGCTTGGCTCAACCCGGCAGCACCGTTTTGAAGCTCGCTTTTTTCAATAGCGACTCATACTGCTGGCTCATCATGTAGTTCTGCACTTGAGCCATGAAGTCCATTGTGACCACCACCAGAATCAGCAGTGATGTGCCACCAAAATAAAACGGTACGTTGTAGCGCAGAATCAGAAACTCCGGCAATAAGCACACGGCCGTGATATAGATGGCACCTGCAAATGTCAAGCGCATCAAAATTTTGTCGATGTACTTAGCTGTTTGCTCCCCTGGGCGAATACCCGGGATGAACGCTCCACTTTTTTTCAGATTGTCTGCTGTCTCACGACTATTGAACACCAAAGCCGTATAGAAAAAGCAGAAAAAGATGATCGCGGCTGCATAGAGCATGACGTACACCGGCTGACCAGGAGCCAGCGCAGCAGCCATATCCTTGAGCCAGCGCATGGATTCCCCAGTACTGAACCAACCCACAATCGTCGCTGGCAACAGAATGATCGATGAAGCAAAGATGGGCGGAATCACACCGGCCATGTTCAGTTTAAGGGGCAAATGCGACGACTGGCCACCATAAACCTTATTACCCACCTGGCGCCGTGCGTAGTTCACCAGAATCCGCCGCTGGCCACGCTCGATAAACACCACAAAGTACGTCACCACGCAGACCAGCAGCACAATGAACAATGACACGATGATGCTCATGGCCCCTGTGCGCACCAGCTCCAGCAAACCACCTATGGCGCTCGGCAAACCTGCCGCAATGCCAGCAAAGATGAGTATCGAGATGCCGTTACCCAAGCCACGCTCAGTGATTTGCTCACCCAGCCACATCAAAAACATGGTTCCGGCTGTCAAGCTGACCACTGCCGTCACCCGAAATCCCCAACCAGGATTGATAACCAATCCCTGCGACGCTTCCAATGCCACGGCAATGCCAAAGGACTGAAACAACGCCAAAGCTAGCGTGCCATAGCGGGTGTACTGGGTAATCTTGCGCCGCCCAGCCTCGCCTTCCTTCTTCATTTGCTCGAAGGTCGGCACGACATAGGTCATCAACTGCATGATGATCGACGCCGAGATATACGGCATGATGCCCAAGGCAAACACGGTAAATCGCGAGAGTGCACCACCCGAGAACATGTTAAACAGGTTCAGGATGCCGCCCTGCTGCCCTTCAAACAGCTGACGAAGCTGATCCGGGTTGATACCGGGCACGGGAATATGCGCGCCGATGCGATACACCACCAGCGCGAGCAGCAAAAAGACCAAACGACGACGCAGGTCGCCGTATTTGCCGGTCTTTGCGATTTGCGGTCCGCTGGTAGCCACTACTCGATCACCTCAGGTGAAGTTGCGTTCGGCATTCAGGCCAGAGAGCCGCCAGCCGCCTCGATGGCTGCTTTGGCACCAGCGGTTGCGCCCACGCCCGTCAGCTTGACGGCACGGGTCAGCTCACCCGACTTGATAACCTTGACCACTTTGGCCAACTCGCGCACCAGACCGGCTTTTTTCAGCGCGAGCAAATCCACTTCAGCAGCGCCCAGGCGCTCCAGATCCGACAGCGTGATTTCCGCGTTGTACTTCAGCGAAGCCGACTTGAAGCCGCGCTTGGGCAGGCGGCGCTGCAAAGGCATTTGACCGCCTTCGAAGCCCACCTTGTGATAGCCGCCGGCACGCGATTTCTGGCCTTTGTGGCCACGACCTGCCGTCTTGCCCAGGCCGGAGCCGATGCCACGGCCCACGCGACGGCGCGCACGCTTGGCGCCTTCGGCGGGTTTGAGGGTATTGAGTTCCATGATCCGATGTTCCTCAGACGATCCTGACCAGATAGTCGACCTTGTTGATCATGCCGCGCACCGCAGGCGTGTCCTGCAGCTCACGGATGCTGTTCAGCTTGCGCAGACCCAGGCCGCGCACGGTGTCGCGGTGCGACTGCTTGCAGCCGATGGGGCTGCGAACCAGCTGCACCTTGACGGTTTTCTGCTCGTTTGCCATGTTTGACTCCAGATCAGGCAGCAAAGATGTCTTCGACCGACTTGCCACGCTTGGCCGCCACCTCGGCGGGCGTGGTGCAGTTGCGCAGCGCATCCAGCGTGGCGCGCACCATGTTGTAGGGGTTGGACGTGCCATGGCTCTTGGCCACGATGTCGGTGATGCCCAGCACCTCGAACACGGCACGCATGGGGCCGCCCGCAATGATGCCGGTACCGCGCGGGGCGGGAGCCATCATCACGGTGGCAGCGCCATGGTGGCCGGTCACGTTGTGGTGAATGGTGCCGTCCTTGAGAGAAACCTTCAGCATGTTGCGACGGGCTTCTTCCATGGCCTTTTGCACGGCCGCAGGCACTTCCTTGGATTTGCCCTTGCCCATGCCCACGCGGCCATCGCCATCACCCACGACCGTCAAGGCGGCGAAGCCGAGAATGCGGCCGCCCTTGACCACCTTGGTCACGCGGTTGACCGCGATCATTTTTTCACGCAGGCCGTCCTCGGGACCGTCACCTTGCGTCTTAGCCTGAAACTTTGCCATTTGTTTAGTCCTGCCGTCTTAGAACTGCAGACCCGCTTCACGGGCCGCGTCGGCCAACGCCTTGACGCGGCCGTGGTAGGCGAAACCCGCACGGTCGAAAGCCACTTTTTCCACGCCAGCGGCCTTGGCGCGCTCAGCAATGCGCTTGCCGATTTGCTGTGCGGCAGCCACGTTGCCACCCTTGCCCGCAGCACCCAGTGCCTTGCGCATTTCGGCTTCGGCCGTGGAAGCACTGGCGATCACGCGCGCGCCGTCTTCCGACACCACGGTGGCGTAGATATGCAGATTGGTACGGTTGACCGACAGGCGCGCCACACCTTGGTTGGCGATACGAATGCGCGTCTGGCGGGCACGGCGAAGACGCTGCTCTTTCTTGTTCAGCATGGTGCAGGTCCTTACTTCTTCTTGGTTTCCTTGATGACGACGCGCTCGTCGGCATAGCGGATACCTTTGCCCTTGTAGGGCTCGGGCGGGCGCACGGCGCGGATTTCCGCCGCAATCTGCCCCACGCGCTGACGGTCAGCGCCCTTGAGGACGATTTCGGTCGGCGCAGGCGTGGCCACGGTGATGCCCGCAGGCATCTCGATGTTGACGGGATGGGAAAAACCCACCGACAGGTTCAGCTTGGCGCCCTGGGCTTGTGCGCGGAAACCCACGCCCACCAGGGTCAGCTTCTTCTCAAAGCCCTGGCTCACACCCACCACCATGTTGTTCACCATCTGACGCATGGTGCCGCTCATGGCATTGGCTTCGCGCGACTCATCCACCGGCTCAAAGCTGAGGCGGCCGTTGTCGGCGGTGATTTTCACCAAAGCATTGGGAGCCAGCTTGAGCTCGCCGCCACTGCCCTTGACCGTGATCTGGTCTTCCTTGATCTGCACGTCCACACCAGCGGGGACGGTCACACCCATTTTTGCGATACGCGACATGGTTGACTTTCTCCTTAGGCGACGTAGCAGAGCACTTCACCGCCCACACCGGCGGCGCGCGCCTTGCGATCGGTCATCACACCCTTGGGGGTGGTGACGATGGCCACACCCAGGCCGTTCATGACCTGAGGAATGGCATCACGACCTTTATAGACACGCAGACCAGGGCGGCTGACGCGCTCGATGCGCTCAATCACGGGACGGCCAGCGTAGTACTTCAGTGCAATTTGCAACTCGGACTTGCCAGCTTCGGTCTTGACTTCAAAACCGTCGATATAGCCTTCATCCTTCAGCACCTGGGCAATGGCCACCTTGACCTTGGACGACGGCACCGACACGGTCTGCTTGGCCACCATCTGCGCGTTGCGGATGCGGGTCAACAGATCGGCGATGGGATCACTCATGCTCATCTTGTTCTCTCCTGCCGATTACCAGCTGGCTTTGGTCACGCCAGGGATCTGACCCTCAAAGGCCATTTCGCGAATCTTGGCGCGACCAAGACCAAACTGGCGGAAGGTGCCACGCGGACGGCCCGTGATTTCGCAGCGGTTGCGCTGGCGCGTGGGATTGGCATTGCGCGGGAGCTTTTGCAGCGCCAGGCGGGCTTGCGCGCGCTCATCGTCGCTGCGCTTGGCATCCTGGGCAATGCTTTTGAGTTCGGCGTATTTCTGGGCGTACTTGGCGACGAGTTTTTCGCGCTTGAGCTCGCGTTCGATCAAAGCTTTCTTGGCCATGTCGTCACCTCAGTTCTTGAACGGGAAGCGGAAAGCCGACAGCAGCGCCTTGGCTTCTTCGTCGGTCTTGGCCGTGGTGGTGATGCTGATGTTCAGACCACGCAGGGCATCCACCTTGTCGTACTCGATCTCCGGAAAGATGATCTGCTCTTTGACGCCCACGTTGTAGTTGCCGCGACCGTCAAAAGAGCGCCCGGAAATCCCGCGGAAGTCACGCACACGCGGCAGCGCCACGGTGACGAAACGATCCAGGAATTCGTACATGCGCACGCCACGCAGCGTGACCATGGTGCCAATGGCCTGGCCTTCACGGATCTTGAAACCGGCAATGGCCTTCTTGGCCTTGGTCACCACGGGTTTTTGACCTGCGATCTTGGTCAAGTCCGCCACGGCGTTGTCCATCACTTTCTTATCCGCCACCGCCTCGCTCACGCCCATGTTCAGCGTGATCTTGGTGATGCGCGGCACTTGCATGGGCGACTTGTAGCCGAACTTCTTCATCAGCTCGGGCGCCACTTTCTCGCGGTAGTGTTGTTGCAGTCGTGCCATGATGATCCTCAGGCCTTGATCTCTTCGCCGCTGGACTTGAACACACGCACGCGCGTGCCGTCCTGCAGGGTTTTGATGCCAACGCGATCGGCTTTGCCGGTAGCCTTGTTATAGATGGCCACGTTGGACTGGTGAATGGGCATGGCTTTTTCCACGATACCACCCGTGATGCCACGCATGGGGTTGGGCTTGGCGTGTTTTTTGACCATGTTGATGCCGTCCACCACGATGCGCTCGTCGCACACACGCAGACTGACGGTGCCGCGCTTGCCTTTGTCGCGGCCGGCAATCACGATGACCTCATCGCCTTTGCGAATCTTGTTCATGACGCGCCTTTCTTAGAGGACTTCAGGAGCCAGCGACACGATCTTCATGAAACGCTCGGAACGCAGCTCGCGCGTGACCGGGCCGAAGATGCGGGTGCCGATAGGCTCCAGCTTGTTGTTGAGCAACACGGCGGCATTGCCGTCAAACTTGACGAGCGAGCCATCGGCGCGGCGGATACCCTTGGCGGTGCGCACCACCACGGCGCTGTACACCTCGCCCTTTTTGACGCGGCCACGCGGCGCAGCTTCTTTCACGCTCACCTTGATGATGTCGCCAACACTGGCATAGCGCCGCTTGGAGCCGCCCAGCACCTTGATGCACAGGACGGACTTGGCGCCGGTGTTGTCGGCCACCTCGAGTCGAGATTCAGTCTGGATCATTTCAAATGTTTCCCAACTTGCATCCATCAGCCAAAGGCTTGCAAGCCTGCGGCACCGGATCAGTCTTGGGCCCGCCGTCCCGGCAAGCAAACCGTGCAAGCCAGGACGATTGGGGGGCAGAAATCAGAAAAATTCTTCAGCCCAATTTGGGCGAAGCTCGCCATTGTGGCAAGCTGAAACATGCTTGTCAAGCACCTCTTTGGGATTTTTTGCCTCTGCGGCCAGGCACATGCGGCAAATGTGCCACCGGTGCCAGAGTGGGCCAGGGCGCTGCCTCAGGGCCAGTGTCTTTGCACTCGCACGCCCAGCGGTACCAGGCGGCGGGCCAAACCGGTCACGCGGGCGTCTTTGCTGAGCAGCCAGGTGCGGTGCTGCACGGCCAGGTCGATGAAACACTGGTCGTCCGGGTCGCGACAGCGCACGGGCGCGCGTGGTGCGGTTTCTTGCAGCGCGGCCCAGCGGTCAAAGGCAGCAAGCACGTCATGGGCGGTAGTCGGGCCGTGCGGAGCCAGCCTGGCAGCGATTTGCGGATAGTCCAGCACGCGCGCCAGTTCAGCCCGCATGGCGGACGTGGCGAACCAGCGCACCTGCCCGGCCATCAGGGCAGCGCGCAACGCCGTGGCCGCCGGGTCTTGAAACACCCACAGGTCCAGCACGCAGTTGGTGTCAATGACCACGGCCATGACAGCCTGGCCAGCCGCCTCCGCTTGGCGGGCAGGTGGAGGATTCACTGAATTGCTACTCATTAAATAGCAAACTTTTGTTTAATGATGCGCGCAAATGCCTTTTTCATTCAAGCTCCGTCCGTCGCGCCGTGAGGTCGAAGCGGAACAGGCGGCATTCAATGGGGCCGTTCCATAGCGGCACGCGGCGGCTTTCTTTCAGGCGCAGGCGGCCCGGCAGCTTCAGATCGGGGGTGAGCAGCCAGGCCGTCCAGCCGGCGTAGTGGCGCTTCCAGTGGCTGGCCAGGCGGGCGAAGAACTCGTCACCGGCGTTGATTTCGGCTGCGGCTGCCTCGCCCTTGTCACCACTGCTGCGCTGGCGTGCCAGCGGGCCGCTCTGAAAGGCTTCGCGGCCACGGCCTGCCACACCGGCGGCGGCCATGCGCTCGCCATAGGGCGGGTTCATGAGCAACACGCCAGGCGGCGGACAGGGCGGCAGGCGCTGCAAGGCGTCGCCGCCGCGCAGTTGCAGGGCATGGGCCACACCGGCGCGCTGGGCGTTGCGCTGGGCAAAGTCCACCATGCGGTGGGCCACGTCGCTGCCGAAGATACGGATGGCGGACTCAGCAGACCCAGCGGATGAAGACCCTAAGTCTTTTAGGCCATTCGCGCTTGAATGCAAAGGGTTTTCAGCTTCTTTTTTAATAGCAATCCACTGCGCTGCCTGATAAGGCAATAGGCGCTCGAAAGCAAAGCGCCGCAGCCCGCCCGCAGGCAGGCCCAGCACCAGCTGCGCGGCTTCGATGGCGATGGTGCCGCTGCCGCAGCAGGGGTCGTACAGCGGCAGGGGCGACACGCGCCGCTGGGCGGGTTGCCACCAGCCGCTGGCGGCCAGCATGGCGGCGGCCAGGGTTTCTTTCAGCGGCGCGTCGCCTTTGTCTTGCCGCCAGCCGCGTTTGAACAGGGGCTCGCCACTGGTGTCGATGTACAGCGTGGCGTGGGTGGCGCTCAAGTGGGCTTGCACGCGCACGTCGGGGCGCTGGGTGTCGATGCTGGGGCGCACGCCGCCAGCCTGGGCGCGGAAGCGGTCGGCCACGGCGTCTTTGATGCGCAAGGTGGCGAAGTTCAGGCTTTTGAGCGGGCTGGCCTGCGCCGTCAGGCCCACGCGGAAGGTGTGGCGCGCGCTGAACCAGTCTTCCCACGCCACGTGGCTGGCCAGGTGGTACAGGTCGTGCTCGCTCTGGTAAGGGGCATGGGCCAGCTCGATCAGCACGCGCTGGGCCAGGCGGCTCATCAGGTTCAGCCGCAGCATGGCGGCCCAATCGGCGCGCACGCGCACGCCGCCGCGCAGGGCGATCAGGTCTTGCCCCATCAGGCCCGTGAGGCCATGCACCTCATCGGCCAGAAAGTCTTCAACGCCTGCCGCGCAGGGCAGAAACAGGGTCAGGGCTTGGCGGGACGGGTGCATGGCGCGGGTCATCCGTTCCGCAGTCCCAGCCGCTGGTCCAGCGCCAGCGCGGGGGCGGCTTGGTTCATGGTGTAAAGGTGCAGGCCGGGCGCGCCGCCGGCCAGCAGGCGCTGGCACAGGGCGCTGACCACATCCAGCCCAAAGGCGCGGATGGAGGCCACGTCGTCGCCAAAGCTTTGCAGGCGGGTGCGGATCCAGCGCGGCACTTCGGCGCCGCAGGTGTCGGAAAAGCGCAGCAGCTGCGTGGCGTTGAGGATGGGCATGATGCCCGGCACCACGGGCACGCGCACGCCGCGCGCGTGCAGCTCGTCCATGAAGCGAAAGTAAGCGTCGGCGTTGAAAAAATATTGCGTGATGCCGGCGTTGGCCCCGGCGTCCACCTTGGCCTTGAAGGCGTCTATGTCGGCGGCGGGCGACTTGGCCTGGGGGTGGGTTTCGGGGTAGGCGGCCACTTCCAGCGTGAAGTGATCGCCCGTTTCGGCGCGGATGAAGGCCACCAGGTCGCTGGCGTAGCGGAACTCGCCGCCCATGCCATAGCCGCTGGGCAAATCGCCGCGCAGCGCCACGATGCGGGTGACACCGGCTGCGCGGTATTCGGCCAGGCGCTGGCGGATGCTGCCCTGCGTCTGCCCAATGCAAGACAGATGCGGCGCGGCGGGCACGCCTTCGGCCAGGATCTCGCGCACGGCGCTCAAGGTGCCGTCTTGCGTGGAGCCGCCCGCGCCAAAGGTGACGGAGCAGAACGCGGGCTTGAGCGCATACAGCTGCTGGCGCGCAGCGCGCAGTTTTTCGGCGCCTTCGGGCGTTTTGGGCGGAAAGAATTCCAGGCTGAGAGGGGTCGTCATAGGTCAAAAAAAGCCAAGCGTTTCAGTCCGCTGCGGCGGCAGGCACGCGGCGGGCGTGGATGAAAAATTCGCGGTTGCCATCGCCCCCATCAATGGGGCTGGGCAGCCAGGCCAGCACGGCCAGACCGGCGCTGGCACAAGCGGCGCGCAGGCGCTGCTCCACCTGCGTGTACAGCGCCGCATCGCGCACGATGCCGCCTTTGCCCACCTGGCCGGGTTGCAGCTCGAACTGGGGTTTGACCAGCAGCAGCACGTCACCGCCCAAAGCCAGCAGCGGCACCAGGGCGGGCAGCACCAGGGTGAGCGAGATGAAGGACAAGTCGCCCACGATCACGTCAAAGCGCGTGGGCACGGCCACCTGCTCGCGCCCGGCGCGGCGCTGGCGGCGCATGGGCAGCGCGCCTGCGGCTCGGGCCTTGGCTTTGGCGGCGCGCTCGGCCTTGAAGGCTTCGATGTCGTGCTCTTTGGCGTCGTCGCTGTCGTCGTAATCGTCGTCCACCACGCCGCCGTTGCGCATCCAGGCGTAGGGAGCGGTGGGCTGGGTGTCGTTGTCGTCCGGCTCGGCTTCGACCTGCTCGCTCAGCGCGTCTTCGCAGGCTTGTTGCAGCGCCTGGAGGGTAAGGTGCCGGGCGTTGCAGCCTTCCACGGCGATCACGCGCGCGTCGGCGCGCAGGCGCTCGTGCAGCTGGCCCTGGCCCACGTCCACGCCCACCACTTGCGCGGCGCCGTGTTGCAGCAGGCAGTCGGTAAAGCCGCCGGTGCTCTGCCCCACGTCCAGACAGTGACGGCCCTGCACGGGCACACCGGTGGCGGCCAGCGCGCCTTCAAGCTTCAGCCCGCCGCGCGAGAGGTACTTGGCCTCGGCCGCATCCAGCAGTTGCACTTGCGCACCGGCGGGAATCTCGTCGCCGTTTTTGGCCACTTTTTGCCAGGGCATGGCGGGCGACAAGCGCCATTGCACGCCCGCAGCAATCAGGCGCTGGGCCTGGCTGCGGGTGGCGGCCAGGCCGCAATTGGTTAAGAACTGGTCGGCCCGCATTCAATAAAAAAGTCTAGGCAAAGGCTCAAAGCAGCATTACAAGCAAAAGACCTGATGCACCCAAGGGTCACCTGCCTCATAAGGCCCGTGAATGGAGGCAGTACATCCGCCCAGTGGCACATGACGCTCTTGCTCACGCAAGTCAAGCACCCAGTCCACGTAAACACGCCATTCGTCCAAGTCCACATCTTTGACCGTACCAACGGCCAAAATAGCCATATTCTTTGCGCCTTGGCCTAGCATTTTTTTGACGGCCACACGATCACCGCGTCGAATTTCTCTGAAGCGCCCTTGCTGAACAGAAATAGAGTTACCCCGACCACCGTCCTCGGCAGCAACCTCATTCAAATCCCAGCAATACCAATACCCGCGCATCAGAAATACAGGTAACGCATCATCTCTACCACCCCATGTGGCCCCCACCAACCAGTAACCAGGTTGCTTCTTTTCCATGTCTTGGCTCCTCTCGTCTCAATTAATTCGTATAGCAACCAATTTAATTTCACAGAAATTCATTCAAAACCGATAACTTTTATCAAGCTCATAAGTTGTCATGGCCGGACTGGAGCGCAAGCATCACAACCCAGACATTCGCACAAATCCATAAGCCTCAATTCGACTACCATATTTATTCAGAAATCGATTATCCACTCATGATTTCCATTTGAATTGAAGACCAACCATCAGGCATTTTCCTCAAGCAACACCAAACCGCGCACCCAGCGATTTGAGCGATCTAGTTTTGAATGCTTGGCAAGTTCTCGTGTCAGCCCAATAGCGCGTCTTATGTGCTCATTGGGCTGGCTGCATCTACTGGGACATGCAGCTTGCACTCAATACCGATAGCTATCGGGCTTGTACGGCCCTTCGCGCTTGACGCCGATGTACTTGGCCTGCGCGGGGGTCAGCTCGGTCAGCTGGGCGTTGAGCTTGGCCAGTTGCAGGCGGGCCACTTTTTCGTCCAGGTGCTTGGGCAGCACGTAGACCTGGCCGGCTTCGTAAGCCTGGGGGCGGGTGAACAGCTCGATCTGCGCAATGGTCTGGTTGGCAAAGCTGGAGCTCATCACGTAGCTGGGGTGGCCGGTGGCGCAGCCCAGGTTCACCAGGCGGCCCTTGGCCAGCAAGATGATGCGCTTGCCGCCTTTGAAGATGACGTGATCGACCTGGGGCTTGATCTCTTCCCACTGGCACTTGGCTTCCAGGCTGGCCACGTCGATCTCGTTGTCAAAGTGGCCGATGTTGCAGACGATGGCCTGGTCTTTCATGGCGGCCATGTGCTTGTAGGTGATGACGTCTTTGTTGCCGGTGGCGGTGACGAAGATGTCTGCCAGCGGCGCGGCCTCGTCCATGGTGACCACGCGGTAGCCTTCCATGGCCGCTTGCAGGGCGCAGATGGGGTCGATCTCGGTCACCCACACCTGGGCGGACAAGGCGCGCAGGGCCTGGGCGCTGCCCTTGCCCACGTCGCCATAGCCGCACACCACGGCGATCTTGCCGGCCACCATCACGTCGGTGGCGCGCTTGATGCCGTCCACCAGGCTTTCGCGGCAGCCGTACAGGTTGTCAAATTTGGACTTGGTGACGCTGTCGTTGACGTTGATGGCGCGGAACTTGAGCGTGCCTTTGGCCGACATTTCCTTGAGGCGATGCACGCCGGTGGTGGTTTCCTCCGTCACGCCCATGATGTGCACGTTCTTGCGGCTGTACCAGTGCGGGTCTTGCTTGAGCTTGGCGGCAATGGCGGCAAACAGCACTTTTTCTTCTTCGCTCTTGGGGTTGGCCAGCACCTTGGGGTTGGTTTCGGCCTGCTCGCCCAGGTGCATCAGCAGCGTGGCGTCGCCGCCGTCGTCCAGGATCATGTTGGGGCCTTCGTCGGCCGCGCCTTTTTTGCCGAATTCAAAGATGCGGTGGGTGTAGTCCCAATAGTCCTTGAGCGATTCGCCCTTGATGGCAAACACCGGCGTGCCCGCAGCGGCAATGGCGGCGGCGGCGTGGTCTTGCGTGCTGAAGATGTTGCACGAGGCCCAGCGCACCTCGGCGCCCAGCGCTTGCAGGGTTTCGATCAGCACGGCGGTCTGGATCGTCATGTGCAAGCTGCCCGCAATGCGCGCGCCCTTTAAGGGCTTTTGCTTGGCAAATTCTTCGCGGATCGCCATCAAGCCGGGCATTTCCGTTTCGGCAATGGCGATTTCCTTGCGACCCCAGGCGGCCAGCTTGATGTCGGCAATGGCCGCGTCGGCGGCGGCTTTGGCGGGGGCGGTTTTTTTCTTCTTGGCAGAAGCTGCGTTCATGGTTTGCTCCGAAAGCGTTGCGAGAAAACCAGTGAGGGGCGAGAGACGGCACACACGCTCACCACACCGGAGGTCAGTGGATGAGCGTCGTTGCCAGATGGATTTACAGCCAGGGGTTTTCGAGCCTCGCGCCCGCCTGCCGCGTCAGCAGGCCAAAAAAGGGGGCGCTGCAACGCTCCTCGAAAGCCAAGGCGGGCGATTCTAGCGCAAGGGGCCGCGCTGGCTGCGGCCAAGTTTGATACAAAAAAAGGAGCTTTCTGCGCGCTCTGCGCCTGCGTTTGGGGCGTTTTCCCCTCATCAATCCAACCGCGCCAACAGCCCTTGTAGCGCGTGGGCCACGGTGGCGGCGCGCACGGCGGCGCGGTTGCCGGCAAAGTGCTGGCGCTCGGCGCTGACCACGCCTTGCACGCACCAGCTCAGCCACACCGTGCCCACGGGCTTGTCTGCACTGCCGCCGCCGGGGCCGGCCACGCCGGTGACGGCCAGGGCGCAGGCCACGCGCGCACGGGTGGCGGCGCCTTCGGCCATGGCGCGGGCTACGGGCTCGCTGACGGCGCCGTGGCGCGCAATCAGCTCGGCGGGCACGCCCAGCAGCTCGCTTTTGGCCGTGTTGCTGTAGGTGACAAAGCCGCGCTCAAACCATTCGCTGCTGCCCGCCACGTCGGTGCAGGCAGCGGCAATCAGCCCGCCGGTGCAGCTTTCGGCGGTGGCCAGCATCCAGCCGCGCGCGCGCAGCGCGTCGGCCAGGGCATTCACGGTGGGCAGATGGGGCATGTCAAAAAAACCTTGGCAAAAACGGCAGGCGCGCCGGTGCGTCAGGCACCGGGGGCGATGAAAAACCCCGTTTTTTTACCAGCGCACCCACAGCGCCAGCAGCAGCAGCGTGCAAAAGGCGGCCACCAGATCGTCCAGCACAATGCCCAGCCCGGCGCGCCAGCCGGTGGTGCCGTGCAGCAGGCGGTCGGCCCAGCGCACGGGGCCGGGCTTGGCGGCGTCAAAAAAACGAAACAGGGCAAAGGCGGCCAGTTGCGCCATGAAGCCCGCCGGGGTCCACAGCCACAGCACCAGCCAGAAGGCCACCACTTCGTCGATGACGATGGCGCCGGGGTCGGCCACACGCAGGTGCCGCGCGGTGACGGTGCTGGCCCATACCGACAGCACCAGCGCGGCGGCAATGACCCCGCCTTGCACCGCCACCGGCGCGTGCGCCAGCAGCAGCGCCCACACCAGCCAGGCCCACAGCGTGCCCACGGTGCCTGCGGCCAGGGGCGACAGGCCTGCGCCAAAGGCCAGCGCCAGCAGGTGCGCCGGGTGCGCCCGCATGAAAGCCAGGCTGGGGCGCTGCGGGGCAGGCACGGCACGAGACGCAGGCGGGCGGGCAGAGACAGCGCGGGCCCGCACGTCGGTCACGTCATCACGAGGGGCAGTCGAAAGCGGCATGGGACTGGGGCAGCGCAGGGGCCATGTGCCACGCCGTCATGGAGCCTTGGGGTGACCTGGCGCCAGGAACAGGACATGAAAAGCACTTGGCAAAAACGGCATTTGCGCGCGTTATACAATAGTTTTTAGCTATAAAATAAATAGCTTATTGGGTTTGACACCAGCCGGCTCACGGCTGGCTGCTGCGCAGTTGCTCGTCTTTGGGCCAGGCGATCACGTGCTCGGCCGCAAAGCGCTGGCTGGCGCCGGCGGCCAGGCTGTGCTGCCACAGCACGGTGCCGCGCTGCTCGTTCCAGCTCTGGGTCTGCGGCTCGGGCTGGTAGCTGGAGCTCACGCGCACGTCCTTGTGTTCAGATACGGGGGCTGCGTCCAGCACCTGCAAGCTGATGGGCTGGCGGTGGCGGTTTTCCACGGTGTACACGCGGCTGATGCGGCGCTCGTTGCGCCCGCCGATGAGGCCGCCCGCGCCGTCGGTGCGGCTGGGCTGCTCCACGCGCACGTTGACTTGCTCGTCACGGCCAAAGGACAGGCCGGTGCGCGCCAGCGTGGACGTGTCCAGCCGGCCATTGCCCACGAAGGCGCCGTCGCGGTACAGGCCCAGGGGGCCGGCGGGCCACACGCCGGGGGGCGCGTCCAGCTCGGCCACCAGGTAGGCGCTGGCGTCTTGCGCGGGCACGGTGCGCGTGAGCAGGCGCGCGCTGGCGCGGTGCTCGCCCAGCGCCAGGGTCACGCGCTGGCCGTTGGAAGGCACGCTGATGCGCTGGGGCACGGCAAATTCGGTGGCAAAGCGCCCGTCCGTCACGCTGACTTCAAAGCTGGGCATGTCCTCGGCGGCGGCGTCGCCGTCGTCGGCGGCTTTGCGCAGGCGGCTGGCGGCCAGGGGGGCGGGCGCCGGCGGCGCAGCAGCAGCGGCCACGGCCCTTTCTGCCGCCACGGGGGGCGCAATGCCCACGCGCCAGGGGCGCGGCTGGGGCCCTTGTGTGGCCGCGCCGGGCTGGCCGGTGGAGAGGGTGAGCTGCACGTCACCCCAGTCTTCGCCGGTGTTTTGCGCCACCAGGGCCATGCGCTCCAGCCGCACCTGGCCGCTGGCCGCGTGCAGCGTGGCGCGGTAGCTGGGCTGCCAGCTGGGGCCGCGCACCTGGTAGCTCAGGCGCAGCTGCCCGCCTTGCGGCGCGGCCAGGTTGACCTGCACCACGCTGACTTGCGCGCGGGCGCCGCCAGCGCGGTCGCGCTCGGCCAGCAGGGGTTTGAGCTCGCGCTGCAAGGCTTCTTGCTGGCGCTTGAGCTGGTGCTGGCGCGTGAGCACGGTTTGCGCGTTCTGCCGCAGCGCGGTCACGGTGGCGCCAATCTGCGCCGCGCTGCTGCTGCCGCCGCGCGTGTCTTGCGGGGCGTTTTCAAAGCTTTTCAGATAGCCCGCCGCGTAGTCGATGCCTTCGCTTTCGGCGGCCAGCGCGGCCAGCTCGTCCTCCAGCTTCTGGATGCGCGCTTCCAGCGGGCTGCGGCAGGCCTGGCCCAGCAGCTCGCGCGGCTGCTGGCGCACGGCGATTTCGCCCACGCGCACGCTCGCGTCGGTCTGCACTTGCAAGCTGGCGGCGTCCAGCCCGGCGGGCAAGCAGACAAAGCGCGCCTGGCGCGCGCCTGCGGGCAGGCGCAGGGTGCGCTCCACCGTGGCGCTGCCGGGGTACACCTTCACGGCGGTCACGCGCGAAGCATCGTCGCTGTCGGCCCGCGCTGCCAGCGGCACCAGGTTTGCCAGCACGGCCAGGCAGGCCAAAGCCAGTGGAGAAAACGGGCGCATACGCTATGCCTTTCACGTTGCCAGAAAAAACATGCGCGCATTGTGCCCAAGGGCGTTGGAAAAACGTTTGACATATCATGTCGATGGACATAATATGCCCGCACCGCAGCCCCACGCGGCCCCGCTTTCAGTCACACGCAAGAAGAGGAGCAAACGCCCATGCCCGCCAGCCTGTTTCAGCAATTGCGCCAGTTGGACACGCTCACCTCCGCGCTCATGGGCGGGGTGGACGTGCAGTTGCAGCCCATTACCGGCGACGTGCCCGTGTTGCAAGTGAACATCGAAGGGCGCGAGGAGCTGCCCATCTTCATCACCTGCACCGACGCGCAGATCATCTGCCTGTGCTACCTGTGGACCGACGCGGACGTGCGCCCGGAGCGCCGCGCCGAGCTGATGGAGGCGCTGCTGGACTTGAACCCCTCGGTGCCGCTGTCCTCGTTTGGCCGCATTGGCGGGCGCTACGTGCTGTGCGGCGCGCTCACGCGCGGCACCCGGCCAGACGACGTGGCCCACGAAGTGGCGCATGAAGTGGCCGTACTCAGCGACAACGCGCTGGATGCGCTGGATGCGCTGGCCGAGTTCTTGCGCTGAACGCGCACCGCCCACCTACCTCTTTCAACCCCCGTTGCCCCATTTCCCCCCGCGAAAGGAGAAAGCCGCCATGTCCGTCATCAAAAAACTCGTCACCCTGCTGCGCGGCAGCACGCGCGAGCTGGGCCAAAGCCTGGTGGACGCCAACGCCACCCGCATTTATGAGCAGGAAATCATCGATGCCAAGGCCAGCGTGAACGAAGCCAAGAGCGAGCTCACCGGCGTGATGGCCAAGGAAAAGCAAAGCGCGCGCGAGATCGAGCGCCTGCAAGCCGACATCCGCCGCCACGAAGACATGGCCGTGCAGGCGCTGGACAAGGCCAACGAGCCGCTGGCGCTGGAAGTGGCCGAGCGCGTGGCCGCGCTGGAAGCCGAGCTGGCCGAGCAGACCCAGGCCCACGCCGCCTACGCCGTGCAGGTCAGCCGCCTGAAAGACCTGATCCGCGCTGCCGAAGAGCGCGTGCGCGAACACGAGCGCGAAATCGGCATCGCCAAGACCACCGAAAGCGTGTACCGCGCCACGCAGAAAATTTCTGACAGCATGGGCGCCAGCGGCTCCAAGCTGGTGAGCGCGCGCGAATCGCTGGAGCGCATCAAAAAGCGCCACGACGAGCTGGCCGACCGCATGGCCGCCGCCGAAGAGCTGGACGCCGAGTTTGGCCACCGCGCGCTGGAGCGCAAGCTGGCCGAAGCCGGCATTGGCGACAACCCCAAGGCCCGCGCGGCCGACGTGATGGCGCGCATCCGCGCCCGCCAGGCCGCGCCCGGCGCCGCCCCGGCCGCAGGTGCGGGTGCGGCCAGCACGCCACCGGCGGCGGGCAGCGCATGAGCGCCACGCGCGCCAAGCCCCCGCGCTGGCAAGGCGCCGACCAGGCGCTGCGCGCCGTGCAGGTGGCGTTTGACGTGGAAGAGGCGGTGCTGGAGGCCATTCGCGTGGCGGCCTTTCACGCCAACGTCTCCACCTCCACGCAAATCCGCCACGTGCTGGGCCTGCCCGTGGCCGAGCGGCCCAAGCGCCCGCGCCTGACCGTGACGCTGAGCGCCGACGACTACGCCCTGCTGGCCGATCGCTACGGCCT
>JAUNHQ010000015.1:46212-47907 GCA_030535425.1 Pseudomonadota bacterium
GCCGACGAGCGCCTGGCCATCAAAGAGGCGGCCACGCGCGAGCTGATGGCCTTCGTACCGCCGCCCCTGCCGCCGACCGTGCCGCCGTCCGTGCCACCGCCCTTGCCGTCATCCAAGACCGCCAAGGCAGCGCCCAAGCCCAAAGCCCCCCCGGCGGGCAAGCCCGCCCGCCCAGGCGGCAAACACACGGCTTAACATTCACTCACAAAATCACACCGCCACACCAGCCATTACCCAAGGGAGGAACGCACACCATGGAATCTGCCGCCAGCACCGGCTTGCTTGCCACCCTGGTGGGTTTTCCCACCGGGGTTTACACCGTGCTGCTGGGCGTGGTGCTCATTTACTGGGTGCTGGCCCTGCTGGGCATGGTGGATTTCGAGTCCAGCGGCATCGACGTGGACATCGACACCCATGCCGACGCCAGCCCCGAAGACCTGGGCACCCTGGCCAGCTACGTGGTGGCCTTTGGCCTGAACGGCGTGCCCTTTTCCATCGCCGTCAGCCTGCTGGTGCTGGTGGGCTGGCTCATCACCGCGCTGGCTTCGGTGTGGCTGCTGCCCTGGGTGCCCACCGCGCCGCTGCGCTGGCTGGCGGGCGCGGGGGTGCTGGCGGTAGCGGCGGCGCTGTCCATCGTCGTCACCGCACGCCTGGTGCGGCCCATGCGCGGGCTGTTCGTCACCCACACGGCCACGCACAACGCGGCCTTGGTGGGGCAGGTCTGCCGCATCCTCACCGGCGTGGTGGACGAGCGCCAGGGCCGCGCCGAAGTGGCCCAGCGCGGCCTGGGCCTGAACATCCGCGTGTGGGCGCCCAGCCCCAATCAGTTTCAACGCGGCGACCGCGCGCTGCTGACCGACTACGACAGCGCCACCCAGCGCTACCGCATCGACCCGCTGCCCGCCGATGAGGGCGGGCGCTAAAGCGCCGCGCCTGTTTCTTCTCTTTCTTCTTTTCCTGCTCTCTCACCCCCTGCTTTTGCCCAAGGAACGCCTGCCATGTCCCAGTCCGTGTTCATCGTCCTCATCGCCATCGCCCTGCTGGCGTTTTTGCTGCTGGTGGCATTTGCCCTGTTTGCCAAGTTCTACCGCAAGGTCGAGCAGGGCACGGCGCTGATCGTCAACACGCTGCGCGCGGAGCCGGAAGTCACCTTCACCGGCCGCATGGTCTATCCCATCATCCACAAGGCCGAGCTGATGGACATTTCCATCAAGACCATCGACATCGACCGCTCGGGCGACCAGGGGCTGATCTGCCAGGACAACATCCGCGCCGACATCAAGGTCAAGTTCTTCGTGCGCGTGAACCAGACCGCCGAAGACGTGCTGCGCGTGGCCCAGGGCATTGGCTGCGCGCGCGCCTCCAACCAGGAAACGCTGGAAGACCTGTTCTCCGCCAAGTTCTCCGAGGCGCTCAAGACCGTGGGCAAGTCGCTCGACTTCGTGGACCTGTACCAGGCCCGCGACCGCTTCCGCGACAAGATCATCGAGCAAATTGGCGACGATTTGTCCGGCTACGTGCTTGAAGACGCGGCCATCGACTACCTGGAGCAAACCCCGCTGGCCCGCCTGGACGCCAACAACATCCTCGACGCGCAAGGCATCAAAAAGATCACCGAGCTGACGGCCGTGGAACATGTCGTCACCAACGAGCTGCGCCGCAACGAGGAAATGCAGATCAAGAAAAAGAACGTGG
>JAUNHQ010000095.1 GCA_030535425.1 Pseudomonadota bacterium
CGGCGATACAAGCTGCAAATTCTATTGCAACGCAACATAGCGTCAGGCCGCTGGCGGCGGCGCGAAGGCCAGGTGCGCTCAATTCAGCCGGTTGTAGTAGTGGTGGGTGTCGGTGCGGTACAGGCCGCGGCGCAGCTCCATGGGCGTGTCGTTGTAGGTGTAGGCGATGCGCTCGACGCTGAGCACGGGGGTGGCGGTGCTCACGTCCAGCAGGCGGGCCTGGGCGGCGTCGGGCAGCACGGCGCGCACTTTTTCGTCGGCACGCACCATGCGCACGCCAAAGGCGGATTCGAACAGCGCGTACATGGGGCCGTGGTATTGCGACAGGCGCTCGGCCGTCAGCCCCTTGAAAGGCCCGCCGGGCAGCCACAGGTCTTCCAGGATGGTGGGCACGCCGCCATAGCGCAGCACGCGGCGCGCTTGCAGCACGGCGTCGCCCGTGCGCAGGCCCAGCGCACGCGCCACGTCGGCGCTGGCGCGCACGCGGCGGCAGTCCACCACGTCGCGCTGGGCGGGCTGCTCGCCCTCGGGGGCATCGGGCAGCAGGCGCAAAAAACGGTATTGCACCTGCTGCTCGGCATGCGTGGCCACGAAAGTGCCCCGGCCCTGGCGGCGTATCAGCAGGTGCTCGGCCGCCAGCTCGTCAATGGCCTTGCGCACGGTGCCCTGGCTGACCTTGAAGCGCGCGGCCAGGTCAAATTCGCTGGGAATGACCTCGCCCGGCTTCCACTCGCCTTGCTGCAAGCCTTGCAGGATCAGCCCCTTGATTTGCTGGTACAGCGGGCTGAAAGCGGGGGCGCCGTGCTGTCCTGCCCAGGCAGTGTCGGTTTCGGACGGGGTAGGGGAAACAGCAGACGCCATGGGGCAAGGGGGAAAGCGACAGGGCTGAAAGGGGCCAAAAGAAAGTCGCAATCATATCTTATATAAGACACAAGACAAATTGACCGCCTAGGGATTTCACGGATACACTTGCGGGCTGCACGCGCGGTGGTGTTGGGCCGCGCCTTTATTCGTCATTTCCTTCCCCTTCGGAGTCATCCCTTTATGAGCAAGAAGCCCGTTCGCGTCGCCGTCACCGGCGCCGCTGGCCAGATTGGTTACGCCCTGCTGTTTCGTATCGCCTCGGGCGAAATGCTGGGCAAGGATCAGCCGGTCATCCTGCAACTGCTGGAGATTCCGGATGAGAAAGCCCAAAAGGCCCTCAAGGGCGTGATGATGGAGCTGGAAGACTGCGCCTTCCCGCTGCTGGCCGGCATGGAGGCGCACAGCGACCCCATGACCGCCTTCAAAGATGCCGACTACGCCCTGCTGGTGGGCGCCCGCCCGCGCGGCCCCGGCATGGAGCGTGCCGACCTGCTGGCCGCCAACGCGCAAATCTTCACCGCCCAGGGCAAGGCGCTGAACGCCGTGGCCAGCCGCAACGTGAAGGTGCTGGTGGTGGGCAACCCGGCCAACACCAACGCCTACATCGCCATGAAGTCCGCGCCCGACCTGCCGGCCAAGAACTTCACCGCCATGCTGCGCCTGGACCACAACCGCGCCGCCAGCCAGATTGCCGCCAAGACCGGCAAGGCCGTCAAAGACATCAAGAAACTCACCGTGTGGGGCAACCACTCGCCCACCATGTACGCCGACTACCGCTTTGCCACCATCGACGGCCAGAGCGTCAAGGACATGATCAACGATCAGGAATGGAACAAGAACGTGTTCCTGCCCACCGTGGGCAAGCGCGGCGCGGCCATCATCGAAGCGCGCGGCCTGTCCTCGGCCGCCAGCGCCGCCAACGCCGCCATTGACCACATGCGCGACTGGGCGCTGGGCACGAACGGCGAATGGGTGACCATGGGCATTCCCTCGCAGGGCTGGTACGGCATCCCCAAAGACGTGATGTTCGGCTTTCCCGTCACTTGCGAAAACGGCGAATACAAAGTCGTCGAGGGGCTGGAAATCGACGCTTTCAGCCAGGAATGCATCAACAAGACGCTGGCCGAGCTGGAAGGCGAGAAAGACGGCGTCAAGCACCTGCTGTAAGCCACGGGTCGCGCGTTTGCCCCGCCATTCGCTTTTGTTGCTATTGAAATAATAGTGGATGGTGCTTGGTGGACGCGCGCTAGCAGCCTTTTTCATATAGATAAAAACCACCATGGCGCACCCTCGTGACGTATTGCTTGGCGCGCAAGCCAGCACCGGCCTGCTGCCCGTGTGCGACCACTACAGCGGTGTGGAATCGCGCATGCGCAAAAGCCTGCAATTGCAGGCCGAGATGCACGAGGAGTTCGGCGCCTGCGTGTTTGACGTCACGCTGGACTGCGAAGACGGCGCCCCCGTGGGCGCGGAGCAAGAGCACGCCCTGCTGGTGACCGAGCTGGTCATGTCTGCCCCCGACGGCGCGCGCGTCGGGGTGCGCGTGCACCCCGTGGATCACCCGGCTTTCGAAGCCGACATGGACATCATCGCCCGCGACGCGGGCCAGCGCCTGACGCACATCATGATTCCCAAGGTGGAAAGCGTGGACGACGTCATACGGGCCGAAAAGGCGCTGCTGGCCGCTTATCCGCCGGGTCTGCCGCTGCACGTGCTGATCGAATCGCCCGCTGCCGTGCACCGCGCTTTCGACATTGCCGCGCACCCGCGCGTGCAGTCGCTCAGCTTTGGGCTGATGGACTTCGTCTCGGCCCATGCGGGCGCCATTCCGGCCGAAGGCATGGGCATTGAGGGGCAGTTCAGCCACCCGCTGGTGCTGCGCGCCAAGCTGGAGATTGCCTCGGCCGCGCACGCCTTTGGCAAAGTGCCCTCGCACTGCGTGGTCACCGAGTTTCAAGACGAAGCGGCCATGCGCACCGCCGCCCGCCGCGCCGCGCGCGAGTTTGGCTACACCCGCATGTGGAGCATCCACCCCAGCCAGATCCGCCCCATTCTGGAAGCCTTTGCGCCCGATGCGCAGCAGATTGACAAGGCCTGCGCCATCTTGCTGGCCGCCGCTGCGGCCGACTGGGCCCCCATCAGCCACCAGGGCGCCTTGCACGACCGCGCCAGCTACCGCCACTTCTGGCAGGTGCTGGAGCGCGCGCACGCCACTGGCCGTTCCTTGCCTGCCCAGGTGCAGGCATGGTTTTAATTCCCGTGGCGGCGTGTTCGGCATGGCCGCTGTTTTCCTCTGCCCTTTGAAGGCTTTTGCATGAAACCGCTTCTTTTCGCTGCCACCCTCACACTGTCGCTGGCCCTGCCGCTGGGCGCGGCCCAGGCGCAGCAGTCTGCCAACAACGCCGCCAAAAAACCCGCGGCCACGGCCAAGAAACAAACCGCTGCCAAAAAGACAACCGCCAGCAAAAACACGGCTAAGCGCCGTGTCCCCGCCAAAACGGCCAAGGCCGTGGAACAGGCCACGCCCGTGCAAACGCTCACGCAGCGCCTGACGCCAGCCGAGCTGGCCATTGCCGAAGGCATTCACACCGGCACTATCCAGTGCGAACTGGGTGCCAACGTGACCGTTACCCCTGATGAGAAGAACCCTGGTTTCTTCCACGTCAGTTCAGGCAAGCAGCGCTACTACATGCACCCGGTGGAAAGCCGCACAGGCGCCATCCGCCTGGAGGACAACCGCGCAGGCGCTTTGTGGCTGCAGCTGGGCAACAAGTCGATGCTGATGAACCAAAAGCTCGGCCAGCGCGTGGCTGACGAGTGCGCCGCACCGGCGCAGCGCGAGTTGGCCGCCCAGATGCGGGCCAATCCCCAGCCTGGCTTGCTGGATGCGCCCCAACGCTGAGTGCACATAACCTGCATCTCACGCACCCAGGCCATGAGGCGCGGGGCACGCGCCCCCCATGGCTTGATGGTTTCCTAGCCTCTTTTGATAGAAAAACCTGCGAACCGCCCATTTCAGGAGAAACCCACATGTTGAAAGCCTACCGTGACCACGTGGCCGAGCGCGCTGCCCTGGGCATTCCGCCGCTGCCGCTGGACGCCAAGCAAACCGCCGCGCTGATCGAGCTCATCAAAAACCCGCCCGCCGGTGAAGACACCGCCTTCCTGCTCGATCTGCTCACGCACCGCGTGCCGCCTGGTGTGGACGACGCGGCCAAGGTCAAGGCCTCTTTCCTGGCTGCCGTGGCCCATGGCGACGTGGCCGTGCCCCTGATCAGCCGCGCCAAGGCCACCGAGCTGCTGGGCACCATGGTGGGCGGCTACAACGTGCACCCGCTGATCGAGCTGCTGGACGACAAGGACGCCGCCGTGGCCGGCACCGCCGCCAACGCGCTGAAGAAAACCCTGCTCATGTTCGACTTCTTCAACGACGTGGCCGCCAAGGCCAAGGCTGGCAATGCCAAGGCCAAGGAAGTCATGCAAAGCTGGGCCGATGCCGAGTGGTTCACCAGCCGCCCCGAAGTGGCGCAGAAAATCACCGTCACCGTCTTCAAGGTGCCCGGTGAAACCAACACCGACGACCTCTCGCCCGCGCCCGATGCCTGGAGCCGCCCCGACATCCCGCTGCACTACCTGGCCATGCTGAAGAACACGCGCCCCGACGCGGCCTTCAAGCCCGAGGAAGACGGCAAGCGCGGCCCCATCCAGTTCATTGAAGAGCTGAAGAAAAAAGGCCACCTGGTCGCCTATGTGGGCGATGTGGTGGGCACCGGCTCCAGCCGCAAATCGGCCACCAACAGCGTCATCTGGGCCACGGGGCAAGACATTCCCTTCGTGCCCAACAAGCGCTTTGGCGGCGTCACCCTGGGCGGCAAGATCGCCCCCATCTTCTTCAACACGCAAGAAGACTCCGGCGCACTGCCCATCGAGGTGGACGTGTCCCAAATGGAAATGGGCGATGTGATCGACATCTACCCCTACGCCGGCAAGATTGAGAAAAACGGCGCCAAGATTGCCGACTTCCAGCTCAAGAGCGACGTGCTGCTGGACGAAGTGCGCGCCGGTGGCCGCATCAACCTCATCATTGGCCGCAGCCTCACGGCCAAGGCGCGCGAAGCTCTGGGCCTGCCCGCCTCCACCGAATTCCGCCTGCCCAAGGCGCCTGTGGACACCGGCAAGGGCTTCACCCTGGCGCAAAAAATGGTGGGCCGTGCCTGCGGTCTGCCTGAAGGGCAGGGCATTCGTCCCGGCACCTATTGCGAGCCGCGCATGACCACCGTGGGCAGCCAGGACACCACCGGCCCCATGACCCGCGACGAGCTCAAAGACCTGGCCTGCCTGGGTTTCAGCGCCGACATGGTCATGCAAAGCTTCTGCCACACCGCCGCCTATCCCAAGCCGGTGGACGTGAAAACCCACCGCGAGCTGCCCGCCTTCATCAGCAACCGCGGCGGCGTGGCCCTGCGCCCGGGTGACGGCGTCATCCACAGCTGGCTCAACCGCCTGCTGCTGCCCGACACCGTCGGCACCGGCGGCGACAGCCACACCCGCTTCCCGATCGGCATCAGCTTCCCGGCCGGTTCGGGTCTGGTCGCCTTCGGTGCCGCCACCGGCGTCATGCCGCTCGACATGCCCGAAAGCGTGCTCGTGCGTTTCTCGGGTGAGCTGCAGCCCGGTGTCACCCTGCGCGATCTGGTCCACGCCATTCCGCTCTACGCCATCAAGGCAGGGCTGCTCACCGTGGCCAAGGCCGGCAAGAAGAACATCTTCTCGGGCCGCATCCTCGAAATCGAGGGCCTGCCCAAGCTCAAGGTCGAACAGGCTTTCGAGCTGTCCGATGCCTCGGCCGAGCGCTCCGCTGCCGGCTGCACGATCAAGCTCGACAAGGAGCCGATCATCGAGTATCTCAACTCGAACATCGTGCTCATGAAGAACATGATCGCCGACGGCTACCAGGACGCGAAGACGCTGGCGCGCCGCATCGAGAAGGTGGAGCAGTGGCTGGCCAATCCGCAGCTGCTCGAAGCCGACGCCGATGCCGAATACGCGGCCGTGATCGAGATCGACATGAACGAGATCAAGGAGCCGATCGTCTGCTGCCCGAACGACCCGGACGATGCCAAGTTCCTGTCGGACGTGGCCGGCACCAAGATCGACGAAGCCTTCATCGGTTCGTGCATGACCAACATTGGTCATTTCCGCGCCGCAGCCAAGCTGCTGGGCGGCCAGCGCGACATTCCGGTCAAGCTCTGGGTGGCACCGCCCACCAAGATGGACCAGAACGAGCTGATCAAGGAAGGCCACTACGCCGCCTTTGGCACCGCCGGCGCACGCACCGAAATGCCCGGCTGCAGCCTGTGCATGGGCAACCAGGCCCAGGTGCGCGAGGGCGCCACGGTCATTTCCACCAGCACGCGCAACTTCCCCAACCGCCTGGGCAAAAACACCAACGTGTACCTGGGCAGCGCCGAGCTGGCCGCCATCGCCTCGCGCCTGGGCTACCTGCCCACCAAGGCCGAGTATCTGAAGGAAATGGGCGTGATCGACGCCGACAAGGCCAGCGTGTACCGCTACATGAATTTCAACGAAATTCCTGAATACGCCGAAGTGGCTGAAGGCGTGGGCAATGCGCTTGAGCAGCAGCCCTAAAGCAACCGTCTTTGACGCTGCCTGAATCACCCCGGCATCCGCCTTCTGGATGCCGGGGTTTTTTTTATGAGCGTTTGCTACTGAATATGTAGCTAAAATCCTTTATGGATAAAGCGCAAATGGCTTTTTTCATGGGTCATGGGGACGCGCTCAGGGCTGCCACAGGGCGCTTAAAACAGCACCTCGTGCCGCGCGGGCTCGGCCTGGGCGATGAGCTGGCCGTGGCGGTAGGAGGCGATGACCGGGGCGTTGTGGCTCAGGGCCTCGTACCAGTCGGGCGCGTCGCAGATGACGAAGCTGGCGGGCTTGCCCACGGCAATGCCGTAGTCGGACAGGTTCAGGGTGCGGGCGGCGTTGTGGGTGATGAACTTGTACGAGTCCATGATTTGCCCGCGCCCCATCATTTGCGTGACGTACAGGCCGTGGAACACGGCGTCGCGCAGGTTGCCGGTGCCCAGGGGGTTCCAGGGGTCCACGATGTCGTCTTGGCCGAAGCTGACGTTGATGCCGGCTTCGGTCAGCTCTTTGACGCGGGTGATGCCCCGGCGCTTGGGGTAGGTGTCGCAGCGGCCTTGCAGGTGGGTGTTGACCAGGGGGTTGGCCACGAAGTTGATGCCGCTCATCTTCAAAAGGCGCAGCAGGCGCGTGAAGTAGGCGTTGTTGTACGAATGCGTGGCGGTGGTGTGGCTGGCGGTGACGCGCTCTTTGAGCCCGCTTTCATACGCGCGGGCAGCCAGGGTTTCCAGCCCGCGCGAGGCTTCGTCGTCGATCTCGTCGCAGTGCACGTCCACCAGCAGATCAAATTCCTGCGCCAGCTCGACGGCGAAGTTGAGCGAATCGACGGCGTATTCGCGCGTGAACTCAAAGTGGGGAATGGCGCCGATGGCGTCCACCCCCATTTGCGCGGCGCGGCGCATGAGGGCGCGGCCGTTGGGGAAGGAGTCAATGCCTTCTTGCGGAAAGGCCACGATTTGCAGGTGCACGGCGTGGGCCAGCTCCTCGCGCAGCTCCAGCAGGGCGTGCAAGGCGGTGAGCTGCGGGTCGGTCACGTCCACGTGGGTGCGCACGTGCTGAATGCCATAGCGCGCCATCTGGCGCAGCGCACGGGCGGCGCGGTCTTTCACGTCGGGCACGCTTAAGGATTGCTTGCGCTCGCTCCACACGGCAATGCCTTCGAACAGGGTGCCCGATTCGTTCCAGCGCGGCTGGCCGGCGGTGAGCGCCGTGTCCAGGTGCACGTGCGACTCAATCAGCGGTGGCAGGGCCAGGCGGCCCTGGCCTTGCACCACGGTGTCGCCGGGCTGGGGGGCGATGTGCGGCCCGATGGCGGCAAAGCGCCCGTTTTCGATGCGGATGTCGCTGGGCTGCGCAGCGTTTTCAATGCACAGGTTCTGGATCAAGAGGGCGCTCATGCGGCGGCTCCTTTGACAGCTCCTTTTTGCAAGGCGCGGCCTGCGAAGTAGCACAGCAGGGCCACGGCCATGGCGTTGATGGAGGCAATGCCAAAGGGCGCAAACCAGCCGGCCAGCCCCCCGGCAATGACACCCACCACCGCGCCCCAGACCACGCCGGCAGACGGCTGCGCACCGGGGGCATAGGCGTGGCGGCGGCTGAAGTAATCGGCAATCAAAATGGCGCCAATGGGCGGCAGCGCGGCGCTTAAAAAGCTCAGCCAGCCAATGAAATTGTTGTAGAGCCACAGGGCCAGCACCGTGCCCAGCACGCCGGCGATGAGCACCAGGGGTTTTTTGTTGATCTTGGTGATGTTGGCGTAGCCCAGGCCGGTGGTGTAGAGGGCGTTGTTGTTGGTCGTCCAGATGTTGGCGCCCAGCACGATGAGGGCGGGAATGGCCAGCCCCTGCGCGATCATGACGTAGAAGATGTCGTCCTTGCCCGTGTAGGCACCGCCCACGGCGCCAAAGGCGAACATGAGGGTGTTGCCCAGAAAAAAGGCGATGACGGTGGTGACCACGGCCGAGGACGTGGTGCGCGCAAAGCGGGTGAAGTTGGGCGTGGCCGAGCCGCCGGAGATGAACGAGCCCACCACCATGCCAATGGCGGCCACCATGGGCAAGGTGCTGGCGCTGCCAAACACGTTGGCCAGGCCGCCGCGCTCGCCGGCGGCGCTCATCATCGACCAGATGCCCAGCGCGGCAATCAGCGGCACGGAGACGATGCTCACCGCCTCGATGGCCTTGATGCCGAAATAGGCCGAGGCGGTCATCAGCGCCCCGGCCACCAGGATGATGGGCCACACGCTGATGCCCAGCAGCTCTGCCGTGGGAATGGCGAACATGGCCACCCCCACGCCAAACCAGCCCATTTGCGTGAAGGAAATCAGCGCCGAGGGCAGGTACGAGCCTTTTTCACCAAAGGCGCGCTGGGCCAGCAGATCCAGCCCCATGCCGGTTTGCGCGCCCATGTAGGCCAGCAAGCCCGTGTACACGGCCAGAATCAGCCCGCCTGCGGTGACGGCCAGCAAAAAGCCGCCCAAGTCCAGCCCGTTGCCCAGCTTGGCGCCCACGCTCATGCTGGCGGAGAAAAAGGTAAAGCCCAGCATGACAAAGCCCACGGCCCAAAAGCTCAGGCGTTCGCTTTGGGGCACGGCTTCGAAGGAAAAGTCGTCGTCGTGGCGGGGGGCAGCAGGCGCAGAGGCTGGGGCAGGGGCTGAGGACATGGTTGTTCTTCTTTCGTTTCAGGGTTTCAGGATGAGTGATGGAAAGCAAAGTGTGCCTGGGCAACAAACGCAATTTTCATGCGAACTTTCTCACGCCATCGCTATGTGTCGCATCCCGGACGATTGGAAGCCTTTGGCTGTCTGTGAAACAGTTC
>JAUNHQ010000016.1 GCA_030535425.1 Pseudomonadota bacterium
GGGCCATTTACTTGGTCGCTGCCAGGATTTGGATGATTTGATGACACGCCCTAGCCCAGCCAATCGAAAAGCCGCACGGGCCTGGCCCGCATCACGAACCAGACCCGTGCTCATGGTCTTCACATCACGCGAATCAGCACAGCCATTGCACTGCCCGCCGCAACCCTTGCGTCCGGTCAGGCGTGCAAAAACAGCTTCGGCTTGACCGCATCACCAAGTCGTTTGGTTTGGCAGCGGAACCGCTGCTACACCAGGCGGCAACGACGCACCCACCTGCGGCATCGGAACCGGCTTGAGAGTCGCCTCGGAGACATAGGTGGGAACCGGCTTGGGCATGGGAATCGCCTCCGGCTTGGGCATCGGAATCGGCCTGGGTATGGGCATCGGCAAAAGCCGCATCGGCGGCCAGTCAAACCCGGGCTTTTGCTCACCGCTTCCGCGCCGCTCCAGTTCCACGGGCTGCGGGTTCTCCCTGCGGTCGGCATAGGAGCGACGATCCTGGATCTGCACGTTGTCGTTGTTGTCCACGACAACGCTCATCCCGTTTTCCATTTGCTCGCGTGTGTAGTGGTATTCCTTTCCATTGACCGTCACGGTGGCACCGCCGTCCTCATGGATTTCGACATTGACCATGTCCGGGCCAAAACGGCCGGTGTCCAGCTTGGGCTGGATCGTGATTCCCCCATTTCCGTCAGGGCTGATGCGCCAGCCCTCCTTGGTGTCATTGATGCCTGCCGGCGGCACCCATATGTCATCGCCGGGCAGGCAATCAATGATCCCTGCCTTTGTCGCCGGCTGATCGACAGGGGCTTGCAGAGCCTGCGTGGCAAAAGAGTGGGTAGAGGTAATAGCGGTCATAGGAAGTTCTCCATGACAGAGGTTGCAAAAATCGAATCCAGAGCTGGACTGTAGGCACCCAGGCACTGCCGCAACAGTCGCATCGATCCCAACTGGCAATCACCCCAGCTGGGAACATCCCCAACTGGTAAAGCCCCCTACGGGCAAACCCGGGCATCGGCGCACACCCCCCTGGCCGCTCACGTAGGATTGCGCCCCATGCAGCGCTTTGCCGCCACTTTCCATGTGCTCTCCTGGGTCATCATGGGCTTTTCTTTCGCCTTCGTGGTGCCCTTGGCCTGGGACTGGCTGGGCGAAGGCGGGCGTAACGCCTGGGTCTGGGCCTGGTGCTTTGCCTTTACCCTGGCCACGGGCGCGTGGCTGTGGGTGCGCACACGCCATACGCAGCGCGAACTGGCCGTGCGCGATGGTTTTTTGCTCGTGTCCCTGGTGTGGATGGTGCTGCCCGCCTACGCGGCGCTGCCGCTGCTGCACGTGGTGCCAGGCATCAGCGTGACCAATGCCTATTTCGAGGCCATGAGCGCACTCACTGCCACGGGGGCCACAACCTTGTCGGGGCTGGATCTGCTGGCCACGTCCGTCAACATCTGGCGCTGCTTTTTGCAGCTGATTGGGGGGCTGGGCATCATCTTGCTGGCCGTGGCCATCCTGCCGCTGCTGGGCCTGGGCGGCACGCAGCTTTACAAGGCCGAAACCCCCGGCCCCATGAAAGACCAGCGTCTGACGCCCCGCATGGCCGAAACGGCGCGCGGCCTGTGGGGCGTGTACTTCGTGCTGTCGGCCGCCTGCATGCTGGCTTATCGCGCCGGGGGCATGAGCTGGCCCGACGCGTTCATGCACATGTGCACCACGGTGGGGCTGGGCGGGCTGTCATCGCATGACAAGAGCTTTGGCTTTTGGGAGTCGCCCGCGCTGGAGTGGACGGCGGTGCTGTTCATGCTGCTGTCGGGCATCAGCTTTGCACGCTATTTCATGCTGTGGCGGCTGCGCTCGTGGGCGCCCGTCACGCAAGATACCGAGGTGCGCGCCTATGGCGCCATCTTGCTGGCGGCCACGCTGCTGGTGGGGCTGATGCTGCTGGGCCACGAGGTGTATCCCGACGCAGGCACGGCCATGCGGCAGGCAGCGTTTCAGGTCGTGTCGGTGGCTACTACCACGGGCTACGCCACCACTGACTACCTGCTGTGGCCCAGCTTCGTGCCGGTGCTGCTGCTGTTTCTGGGCTGCTTTGTGTCGTGCGCAGGCTCTACGGGCGGGGGGATCAAGCTGGTGCGCATGCTGGTGCTGGTGAAACTGGCGCAACGCGAGCTGGTGCGCATCGTCCATCCGCGCGTGGTGCATCCGATTGTGCTGGGACGCGGCGTGGTGCCCAATGACGTGGTGTCTGCCGTGATGGCCTTCATGCTCATCTACGGCGGCGTGATGGTGCTGCTGACCATGGCGCTGCTGGCTTCAGGCATGGACGTGGTGACGGCCTTCACGGCCATCATCGGTTGTCTCAACAACATCGGCCCCGGCATGGGCCAGGTGGGGCCGGCCGGCAACTATGGGCACTTGAGCGCGTTCCAGATCTGGGTGTGCAGCCTGGCCATGCTGCTGGGGCGCCTGGAGCTGCTGTCGGTGCTGGTGCTGCTGACGCCGCAGTTCTGGCGCAAGTAGGCAGCCTGGGGCAGCCTCTGCCTGCCTCTCCCCTCTCCTCTGTGCGCGGCCAGCTATTTGCCAATGCAAAAGCGCGAGAAGATCACGCCCAGCAGGTCGTCGGCGCTGAATTCGCCCGTGATCTCGCCCAGCGCGGTTTGCGCCAGACGCAGCTCTTCAGCCAGCAAGTCCAGCATGGGCTGCGGGCCTTGCAGGTGGCTGGCCGCCGCGTGCAGGTGCGCGGCGGCGCGGGCCAGGGCGTGCAGGTGGCGTTCGCGGGCGATGAACACGCCTTCGCCCGCGCCGGCCTGCCAGCCGGCCAGGTGCAGCAGACGCTGGCGCAGCGCGGCCAGGCCCTCGCCCGTTTTGGCCGACAGGGCCACGCTGTCTTCACCTTGTGCATCGCCTCGCCCGCCGCCTTGCCCATGGCCCTGCACCTGCGGCGGCAGTGCGCCGGTGGCCGCGTCGCGCTTGTTCCACACGTGCAGCACGGGCACGCTGGCGGGCAGCTGGCGGGCCACTTCGGCGGCGATGCGCGCGTCTTCGCCCACGCAGGCCGCGTCGTGCTGGCGCGTCAAATCGTGCAGCAGCAGCAGCACGTCGGCGCTGGCAATGTGCTGCCAGGCGCGGGCGATGCCGATGCGCTCGACCTCGTCGGTGCTGTCGCGCAGGCCGGCGGTGTCCAGCACGTGCAGGGGCACGCCTTCGATCTGAATGGTTTGCTGCACCACGTCGCGCGTGGTGCCGGCCAGGGGGGTGACGATGGCCAGCTCGGCCCCGGCCAGGGCGTTGAGCAGGCTGCTTTTGCCCGCGTTGGGCTGGCCGGCAATGACCACTTTCAGCCCTTCGCGCAGCAGCGCGCCCTGGCGTGCGCGGGCTTGCACGGCGGCTAGGTTTTGCTGCAATTGTGATAGCTGTCCGCGCACGTCCTGCGCGCGCAAAACGTCGATTTCTTCTTCAGGAAAATCCAGCGTGGCTTCGATCAGCATGCGCAGGTGGATCAGGCCATCGCGCAGGCCATGCACTTCGTGCGAGAAGGCGCCGGCCAGCGAGCGGCTGGCCGAGCGCGCGGCGCTTTCGGTGCTGGCGTCGATCAGGTCCATGACCGCCTCGGCCTGGGCCAGGTCGAGCTTGCCGTTCAAAAACGCGCGTTCGGTGAATTCGCCCGGCCGCGCCAGGCGCAGGCGGGGCAGGCGCGCAGCGTGGGTGGCGGGGTCGGTTTCGGCGGCGGCTTGCAGGCAGCGCGCCAGCAGCAGTTGCAGCACCACGGGGCCGCCGTGGGCTTGCAGCTCCAGCACGTCTTCGCCGGTGTAGGAGTGCGGGGCCGGAAAAAACAGCGCCAGCCCTTGGTCGATGGCGCTGCCGTCGGCGTCTTGAAACGGCCCGTAGGTGGCCACGCGCGGGGCCAGCTCGCGCCCGGTGATGGCGCGCGCCAGCGGCATCAGCTGCCGGCCAGACACGCGCACGATGCCCACCGCGCCGCGCCCGGGGGCGGTGGCAATGGCGGCAATGGGGTCGGGCGAGGTCAGGGGCGGCTCAGGCATGGCCGGATTGTCCGCCACGGCTGCCCCGCAGGCTTCGGCCCGCCCCAGAGAAAGCGGTGAAGCAGAAAGAAAAAAGCATTTGCGCGCAATGGACAAGGGTTTTCAGCTATTTAATGAATAGCTGCGGCACGGCGCCAGAATGCCTCGTCGCCATAACGGACCTTGAGGTAATCGACCCACAGCCTCAAGCGCAGCGGCAGGTGGCGCGTGGCATGGGGCAAGATGGCGTAGATGCCATTGGGCGGCGCGGCATAGGCTTGCAGCAGCGGCACCAGGCGGCCAGCGGCAATGTCGCCCTCCACTTCCCAGGTGCTGCGCCAGGCAATGCCATGACCGGCCAGGCACCAGTCGTGCAGCACCTGGCCGTCAGAGCAGTCCAGCGGGCCGCCAGGGCGCAGGTGAATGACCTGCCCGTTGTCGCTGAAGGCCCAGCCGCGCGTTTGCGATGCGCCGGATGACAGCACCAGGCAGTCGTGCTGCGCCAGATCGCGCGGGTGGCGCGGGGTGCCGCGCCGGCGCAAGTACGAAGGCGCGGCCACGGTCAGGCGCCGGTTGTCGGCCAGGCGGATGCTGACCAGGGACGAGTCGGGCAAATCCCCCACGCGCACGGCGCAGTCATAGCCTTCGGCGGCCAGGTCCACCACGCGGTCGGACAGGTTCAGCGATATGCGCAGGCGCGGGTGCTCGGTATGAAACAGCGGCACCAGCGGTGCCACGTGCCGCCGCCCAAAGCCCGCCGGGGCAGTGATGCGCAAATGCCCGCTGGCCTGCACGCCCCCGGCACTCACGCTGGCTTCGGCCCCGGCCACATCGGCCAGGATGCGCTGGCAGTCCTCCAGAAACGCCGCGCCTTCGTGCGTGAGCGCAATGCGCCGCGTGCTGCGCACCAGCAGTTTCACGCCCAGGTGCGCCTCCAGCGCGTCCAGCCGCCGGCCGACGACGGCGGGGGCCACGCCTTCGGCACGCGCGGCCGCGCTCAAAGAGCCGCGCGCGGCCACCGAGGCGAAGGTCTCGAAGGCCTTGAGCTTGTCCATGTGCGGGCATTATGCGCACCTGTACGCGGCAAACGCGTGCCCGGCGCCACACCCGCTTTGGCATCGCGCGCAGGCTGTGCGATCATGGCGCGCCTACTTGTTGTCACACTTTTTGCCATGCCTGCCGCGCCGTCCAAGCCCTCTTCCGACAAGCCCCGCGTCGATGTTCGCGCGCTCAGCCTGACGCAGTTGCAAAAGCTGGCCGAGCGCGGCAGCCGCCGCGCCAAGGCCGAGCTGGAAGGCCGCATGCGCGCCCTCGCCAGCACGGCATCGCCTACCGCCGCACCCGAAGCGGCGTCTGCGCCTGCCTACGCCCCCACGCCTGCGCCCACCCCGTCTGCTCCGCGCGCGCCGCTGCGCCCTGCACCACAGGCCGTGCCCGTGCTCACAGAACGTGCCGTTGCGGCGGGCACAGGCGCGCCCGCCCAGCCGCCGCTCGCAGCCGCGCCCCTGGGCGGCAGTGCCGCACCCGCCAGCGAAGGCTCGCCCGCCGCCTTGCCCCAGCAGGGATTGCTCGAACAACTGGAACTGATGGCACGGCAGGAGCAGGCCAGCCGCCGCGTGGACGGCCCGCCCCGGCTGGTGGGCATGGCGCTGCTGGCCTGGGGCGCGCTGATGGGGCTGGGCGGGCTGGTCATGCTCGCCAGCGGCGGCGGGCTGTATTACTTTTTCTGCGGCCTGAGCGCGGCCGCCGTGGGCTGGCTGCTGCTGCAATGCAGCCGCTGGGCCATGGCGCTGCACGGTGTGCTGCTGCTGCTGGCCCTGGGCTGGGCCTGGCGCGGCCAGGCCGCAGGCAGCGTGGCCATGACCGTCATTCAGGCCGCACCACTGCTTATCCCGGCCATGTGGATGCTGGTGCGGCCCGTGCGCGAGCCGCTGGCATAAACGCCGCTCGCACAGCCTGCACCCCTTGCGCCAAGCCCCGGCGCCTGAGCGCCCCGTGGGTTGCCGGGCAAGCGGTGGCGCGCCTTTATTTGTGCAAAAAAGTCAAAGGTATTTCACCATTGGCTGAATTCATATACCCAAAAGATTGCAATACAGTCGTCGCCTGAGGGCTGTCCCGAGCGGGATGTGCCCCTGGCTTTCACACAAGCTCCTGTACCAGGAAAGGACCCACTGCATGACCGAGCGCACCTCCACCGGCAATTTGCGCGTTGCCACCGAGCTTTACGACTTCATCAACAGCCAGGTGCTGCCCGGCACCGGCGTGGCGGCTGACGCCTTCTGGGCCGGCTTTTCACGCATCGTCACCGACCTGGCACCCAAGAACGCGGCCCTGCTGGCCGAGCGTGAGCGCCTGCAGAAAGAGCTGGACACCTGGCACAGCGCCAACCCCGGCCCCATTGCCGACATGCGCGCCTACCGCGCGTTTTTGGAGCGCATTGGCTACCTGGTGCCCGCGCCGGCCAAGGTGAAGGTGAGCACCGCCCGCGTCGATGACGAGCTGGCCGTGCAGGCTGGCCCGCAGCTGGTGGTGCCCATTCTCAACGCCCGCTACGCGCTCAACGCCGCCAACGCGCGCTGGGGCAGCCTGTACGACGCGCTGTACGGCACCGACGTGATTGCCGAAACCAAGGGCTTGGAAAAAGGCGCCAAATACAACCCCAAGCGCGGCGCCAAGGTGATCGAGTGGGCGCGCTACGTGCTCGACCGCACCGCGCCGCTGAAAAAAGGCTCGCACATCGACGCCACCGGCTACGTGGTCAAAGACGGCAAGCTGGTGGTCAAGCTCAAGGGTGGCAAAAGCAGCCAGCTGCAAGAGCCGGCGCAGTTCGTGGGCTACCAGGGCGAAGCCAAGGCGCCCTCGTCCATCCTGCTGGTGCACAACGGCCTGCACCTGGACATCCGCATCGACCCCAAATCCCCCATCGGCAAGAACGACCCCGCCGGTGTGGCCGATGTGGTGGTGGAAGCGGCCGTGTCCACCATTTTGGATCTGGAAGACTCGGTGGCCGCCGTCGATGCGCAAGACAAGCTGCTGGGCTACAGCAACTGGCTGGGCATTTTGCGCGGCACGCTGACCGAAACCTTTGACAAAGGTGGCCAGCCCATGACGCGCGGGCTCAACCCCGACCGCCACTACACCGCCCCCAACGGCAAGGGCAAGGTCCGGCTGCATGGCCGCTCGCTCATGTTCGTGCGCAACGTGGGCCACCTGATGACCAATCCCGCCATCCTGTACCAGGCCACAGACGGCAGCGAGCAGGAAATCCCCGAAGGCATCATGGACGCGGTCATCACCACCGCCATTGCCCTGCACGACCTCAAGGGCCTGGGCACCAAGGGCATCCGCAACAGCCGCAAAGGCAGCGTCTACATCGTCAAGCCCAAGATGCACGGCCCCGCCGAAGTGGCCTTTGCCAACGAGCTGTTTGGCCGCGTGGAAGAGCTGCTGGGCCTCAAGCCCCACACCGTCAAGCTCGGCATCATGGACGAGGAGCGCCGCACCAGCGTCAACTTGGCCGCCTGCATCGACGCGGCCAAGGCCCGCGTGGCCTTCATCAACACCGGCTTTTTGGACCGCACCGGCGACGAAATGCACAGCTGCATGCAGGCCGGCCCGGTGTACCGCAAGGGCGACATGAAAACCAGCGCCTGGATTCAGGCCTACGAGCGCAACAACGTGCTCGTGGGCTTGGCCTGTGGCCTGCGCGGCAAGGCGCAAATCGGCAAAGGCATGTGGGCCATGCCCGACCTGATGGCCGCCATGCTGGAGCAGAAAATCGCCCACCCCAAGGCCGGTGCCAACACCGCCTGGGTGCCCAGCCCCACCGGCGCCACCTTGCACGCCATGCACTACCACCAGCTGCGCGTGAGCGACGTGCAAAAGCAGCTGGAAAAAGAGCTGGCCAAGACCGACCCCACCGCGCTGCGCGACGAGCTGCTGACCGGCCTGCTGACCATTCCCGTGGTGCGCGAAGCCAAATGGAGCGCCGCCGAAAAACAGCAGGAGCTGGACAACAACGCCCAGGGCATTTTGGGCTACGTGGTGCGCTGGGTGGACCAGGGCGTGGGCTGCTCCAAGGTGCCCGACATCCACGGCGTGGGCCTGATGGAAGACCGCGCCACGCTGCGCATCAGCAGCCAGCACATGGCCAACTGGCTGCTGCACGGCGTGGTCACGCAAAGCCAAGTGCAGCAAACGCTGGAGCGCATGGCCGCGCTGGTGGACAAGCAAAACGCAGGCGACAAGGCCTACCGCAAGATGGCAGGCCGCTTTCAGGAATCGGCCGCCTTCCAGGCCGCGTGCGACCTGGTCTTCAAAGGCGTGGAGCAGCCCAGCGGCTACACCGAGCCGCTGCTGCACGCCTGGCGGCAGAAAGTGAAAGCGGCGGACTGAACAGCCCCAGTCCGCTTCAAAAACCATAGCTGCTTGCGCGCGCCCCGCACCAGATTTTGAGAAAATCTCTTGAAATCCACGTGTGACGCGCGCAAGCAGCTATCTTTATTGAAGCGCCCAAGTGCCGTATCATGCCCCGCGCCGCCTGAACAGCCCACCCCGCCATGCCCACCCTTGACGACGAAGACCGCCCCTTTGCCCCGCCCGAGATGGACACGGGTGCAGGTGCGCTGCGCTGGGTCGTCGGCGGCGTGGCCAGCGTGCTGCTCATCGTCGGGGCATGGCGAGCCTACGAATGGCTGGTCGCCGACGTCGAGCGCCGCCGCACCGCCGCGGAACAAGCGCCAACCATGCAGGCCACCCCCGAAGCGCCCGCCGATGCCCTGCTCGCCCCTCCGGCGCCTACGAGTCCCAGCCCCCCTGCGCCCGCACCGCCCCCCACGGCCAGCCGCCGCGCCCAGCCGCCTGTCGTGGCAGGCGCTGCGGGCGTCAACAAGTGCGTCAGCAACGGCCGCGTCACCTACACCAATGCGCCCTGCCCCGAAAACGATGCAGAGCCCGCCCCCCTGACAGACCTAGGCGCCGCCACCCCGGATGCCGCGGCAGGTGCGCCCCCATCTCCTGCCCCCCTCGTCCTGAGTGCCAACAGCCCAGCCAGCGCGCGCCATGCGGCCTGCAATCACCTCCTGGCCGAAATCGCGCGGCTGGATTTTGAGTTCCAGCAACCCTTGCCGCCACCGGTGCTGGACCACATCTCCACCCATCTAGGCGTGCTGCGCAGCCAGCACGCCGAGGCGCAATGCCCGCCATTGCCCAAGTCCCTGGCCCAGCAGGTGCCGCGCACTCAAGCCCCCGTGGTAGATGAAAAGAACGGCCATTGACGACGCGCGCGCCTTCAAAACGCCTTTCGTACCGCCTGACATGAAAAAAACCCGGCCCCCTAGAGGCCGGGTTTTTCATGCGCGCGCATGGCACGCGCATGGCTGACGTGGCCCACTACCCAAAGTGAGCCACGCAAGGACGCATCAGCGCGTCTTGGCGGGCATGCTCGCCGTCGTCGCAGGCATGGCCGGCGTGGTCAGCGCCGCGCCAGAACCGGCACTGATGCCAGTACCCGTGCTCGCGCCAGTGCCCGCGCCCGGCACGGCCGCCGAACCCGTCACGCCCGCTGCACCGGCTGCACCGGCACCCGTATCCACCGCGTCGCGCACCGGCGCGGGCACCGACGTGCCCCCGCCTGCCTGGCCTGCGGTTGCCGCGCCACCACCAAACGTGGCGGCCGCTGGCGCAGAGGCCTTGGCACCCGCAGATGTCGTCTGCGCCACGGCCGACAGGTTCCAGGACAAAGCCGTGGTCATCAGCAAGGCGGCGGGGATGGTACGCAGAATGCGTTGAGGCTTCATGAGTTGCCTTTCCATGTGGTTGAACACGGCGCCAGTGTGCATGCCTTTGCCCGTTACATCATGGCCGGAGTTGTTGGCGTTGTAACGATGTGAATGCACACTAACATTACAGATGCTCGCACATGCACCGCCTGACGCCCAGCGGCCAGCTTGTCCCGCCGGGATTGCCTTTGCCGTTGAACGGGTGCATAGTGGCTCCACATGACGATGTGATGAATCCCCACGGCGCCTGTCACAGGCTCCTTCCCGGCCACTGGCTTGCCAGTGGCTTTTTTCCCAGTCCTTCTAAGGAGACGCCTTATGAACCTGACGATCAGCGGACACCATCTGGAAGTCACCCCCGCCCTGCGTGAATACGTGACCAGCAAGCTGGATCGGATTACCCGGCATTTCGACCAGGTGATGGACATCAAGGTGCTGCTGTCTGTGGAGCAGAAGAAGGAAAAGGACAAACGCCAGAAAGCCGAGTGCAACATCCACGTCAAAGGCAGCGACCTGTTTGCCGAAAGCTCGCATGAAGACCTGTACGCCGCCGTCGATGAATTGATGGACAAGCTCGACCGCCAGGTGGTCAAGCACAAGGACAAGCTCCAGTCTCACGACCGCGCCGCAGCCAAGCACTTGATGTGACAGCGGCGGCCCAAGCCACTCACAGGCGCGCGGCAAGCCGTCCCAAGCTGCCATGACGCCTTGGTCTTTCAAGCTGCGCTGGCCCCCGGCCAGCCGGCTTTTCTTTTTGGAGGGTCTGTTCGCGCTGTTTTGTCCCCAGGCGAAAGGGACGTTCACCGTGAGGCAGATCTTGAGGCCATGCCATCCCCGCCAGAGGGATGCGCTGGCGGGGCATAATCCGCGACCAGACCCATGAACCGTCTTGCATCCATCCTTCCCGCTCCCCAGGTGCTCGTTGGCGTTGACGCCACCAGCAAAAAGCGCGCCTTTGAAGAGGCGGGCCTGCTGTTCGAGAGCCTGCATGGCCTCTCCCGCGCGCTCATCACCGACAGCCTGTTCGCCCGCGAGCGGCTGGGCTCCACTGGGCTTGGCCATGGCGTGGCCATTCCGCATGGGCGCATCAAGGGGCTCAAGGCGCCCATGGCTGCCGTGCTTCAGCTGGCGCAGCCCATTGGTTTTGACGCCCCGGACGAGCAGCCCGTGGGCCTGCTGATCTTCTTGCTGGTGCCCGAGGCCGCCACGCAAAAGCACCTGGAAATCCTGTCGGAAATCGCCGAGCTGCTCAGCGACGCCAGCCTGCGCGAGCGCATCAAGACGGCCGCGTCGGCGCAAGACCTGCATAGCCTGATTGCCGACTGGCGTTCAACCCAGACAGCGGCTTGAGGCATCATTTACTATTATTTCAATAGCTTAAAAAGCTTATCCAGCGCGCGCAAACGCGCCTTTTTAGTTTGCGCCTCATGCCAACCAAGACCATGTGCGGTGCGGGCCGCCACCAGCAGCCGACCCACACGCCGCGCTACACCATCCGTCCGAAGGCCCAGCCCGTGGCAGGCTGGGTGCCCTCCACTTCATCGAGCAGCCGCATCAGCGGCGCCAGTTCGCGGTAGCGTGCGGCGGTGTGGCGGATGTAGCCGATAAAGCGCGGCGCATCGGCCAGGTACTTGGGCTTGCCATCGCGCAGCGTCAGGCGGGCAAAGATGCCCGCCACCTTCAGGTGGCGCTGCAGCCCCATCCATTCCACGGCGCGCCAGAAGCTGCCAAAGTCGCTGTGCCAGTCCTCGAAATCCATCAACCCGGCTTTGCGCGCACGCTCCCAATAGCGCACGGTGATGTCGAGCACGAACTCCTCATCCCAGCTCAGGAACGCATCGCGCATCAGGCTGGCGATGTCGTACGTCAAGGGGCCATGCACCGCGTCCTGAAAGTCCAGCACCCCCAGCGGGCCGCCAGGCGACTCGGGCAGCATGAGGTTGCGCGGCATGAAGTCACGGTGCACAAACACCTGCGGCGCCGCCAGATTGCGCGCCACGATCTGATCGAACATGGCCGCCAGCGTCTGCCGCTGCGCCTCAGACAAAGACACCCCTCTGTGGCGAGCCAGATACCAGTCTGGGAACAGTTGCAACTCACGTTGCAGCAGCGCCTGGTCATAAGGCGGCAGCACGCCAGGGCGGCTGGCCTGCTGCCAGGGCAGCAGCGCGCCCAGCGCCGCTTCATACAGCGGGCGGTTGGCCGCTGGCGCATCCGGGTCGATCGCCTGCATCATGGTGCGCGCGCCCAGATCGGTCAGCAGCATGAAGCCCTGCGCCTGCTCCCAGTCCAGCACGTGGGGCACGTGCAGACCCGCCGCACGCATCAACCCGGCCACCTGCACGAAAGGCGCACAGTTCTCGTGCGCAGGCGGCGCATCCATGATGATGCGGCTGGCGCCTTCAGCGGTGTCGATGCGCAGGTAGCGCCTGAAACTCGCGTCCGCCGAGGCCACGCGCAAACTGGCGGGCAGCAGCGCATGTGCAGGCGCCACGCGGGCCAGCCAGCGCGCAAACGCCTCGTGGCGCGCCGCATCCGCCCATAAGGGGGGGGCGTGGGAAACCGCTGGTAAAGACGGGGGGACGGCAGGTTCAGGGGGGGCGGCGCTCATGGATAATCGATTCTACAAATCGCGCGCCTTGCGGCGTGCTTGGTTTTTTCTGCACGACTGACGCGCCCCAGGCCAGATCCGGCAGCCCGGCGCTCAAGAGCCTGCCAGCAGGGCCGTTGTGCGTTCTTTTCCTGAGGGCATGCCAGTCCAGTCTCCACGTCTTCGCACCGCGCCACCTCTGCCGTCTGGGCCGTCCGGGCCGCTGGCCCGCTGGTTGCCACACCCGCTTGCGCTGGGCGTGGCGGCACTGTTGGCCAGTACAGCCGCAGCCCAGCCGGCGCTGCCGCCCTTGCCCCCCTTGCAACTGCACACCAGCCCCATGCTGGCCGAGCAGCCGCCTGCGCAGGACGCGCCTGCGGCCACGTTCATCCGGGGCGACCGCATCACCGGCCGCGCCGAGCTGGAAACCATCATCGAAGGCCAGGCCGAGCTGCGCCGCCCCGGCCTGGTTGTGCATGGCGATACGCTGCGCTATGACCATACCAGCGACATTGCCACCGCCACGGGCGACGTGCGTATCAACCAGATGGGCAACCGCTACACCGGCACCGAGGCGCGCGTGCAGGTGGATGCGTTTGAAGGCTTCGTGCTGCAACCCACCTATCAATTTCTCGTCAATGGCGGCCACGGCCAGGCTAAGCAGCTGGACTTTCACGACCCCGATCGCGCCACCGCCTACCAAGCCAACTACACCACCTGCCCGCGCGGCGGGCCCGATTGGGCACCCGACTGGCTCTTGCGCGCCGACCGGCTGGATGTGGACGCGCAAGAGGACGAAGGCCGCGCGCACGGCGCAGTGCTCGAATTCATGGGCATGCCGCTGCTGCCGCTGCCCTCGGTCAGCTTCCCCCTTTCCGGACGCCGCAAATCCGGCTGGCTGCCGCCGACCATCGGACTGGACAACAAAAGCGGCCTGAACCTGACGCTGCCGTACTACTGGAACATCGCGCCCAACCGCGACGCCACCTTCTCTCCCGAGCTCATGCTGCGCCGCGGCCTGGACCTGGCAGGCGAGTTCCGTTACCTCGAAAACAACTACAGCGGCCGCATCGATGCGCATTACATGCCCAACGACCGCCTGCGCCAACGCGACCGCTGGGGCTACTTCGCGCGGCACAACGGCAGCATCGACACCGGCATCGACGCCATCGGCAACGTGGGCCTGGGGCTGAACCTCAACCGCGTAAGCGACAGCGACCACTGGCGCGACTTCACCCGGCGCGGCCTCTCGCTCACCACCCGTCTGCTGGCCAACGAAGGCACGCTCCACTGGGCGCGGGGCGATGTCTCGCTGCAAGCGCGCGCGCTGAAATGGCAAACGCTGCAAACCGTGGACACCGACGTCATCATCCCGCCCTACGACCGCCTGCCACAGCTGACCGGGCGCTTCGCACGCACCAACGACCGGGGCTTTGACTACTCGGTCGAAACCGACTTCTCCCGCTTTCGCGGCGACCGCCTGCTGACCGGCCAGCCCAATGCCGACCGCGCCTACCTGCACGCGCAGCTGGCGCACCCCTTCCTGCGGCCCTGGGGGTTTTTCACCCCCAAGGTACAACTACACAGCAGCCACTACCGCTTCGACACCCCCCTGTCCAACGGCGCCAGCAGTGCCAGCCGCACCGTTCCCACGCTCAGCCTGGACAGCGGCCTGGTCTTCGAGCGCGACGCCAGCTACTTTGGCCGCGCCTTCCGGCAGACGCTGGAGCCGCGCCTGATGTACGTCTACACGCCGTACCGCAACCAAAACATGCTGCCCAACTACGACACGGGCGCCTACGACTTCAACTTCGCCACCATCTGGGCCGAAAACGCCTTTGCCGGCCACGACCGGATCGTGGACAACAACCTCATCACCGCCGGCCTGACCACCCGCCTGCTCGACCCCGCCACCGGTGCTGAAGCCGTGCGCCTGGGGCTGGCGCAGCGTTACCGCTTCTCGTCCCAGCAAGTAGTGCTGCCTGGCGGCACCTCTGCCGGGCGCGGCCTGTCAGACCTGATGCTGGGCGGCACCATCCAGTGGAACCCCCGCTGGGCCCTGGACACCGTGGTGCAGTACAACCACGACACGCGCCGCAACACCCGCACCACCTTGCAAACGCGCTACTCCCCCGGCCCCTACCGCACCGTGAGCCTGGCCTACCGCCACCAGCGCGATTTGAAAAGCGAATCCATCGACGTGGGCTGGCAATGGCCCCTCAGCCGCCTGGCCGGCCAGCGCGGCGAGCTGGGCCGCACCCGCTCGGGCGGTGGCAGCTGCGGCGGCGCCTGGTACAGCGTGGGGCGCCTGAACTACAGCCTCAGCGACCGCAAGCTCGTGGACGCCATCCTGGGCGTGGAATACGACGCAGGCTGCTGGATTGGCCGCGTGGTGCTGGAAAAACTCAACAGCACCTCCACTTCATCCACCAAGCGCATCATGTTCCAGCTCGAATTCGTTGGCCTCTCGCGCATCGGCAGCAACCCCTTGAGCAGCCTGCGCAACAACATCCCGCGCTACCAGCACCTGCGGCAGGAAACCGTGACGCCGAGCCGGTTCGTCGAGTATGAGTAACCCCCTGCCTGTGCCGTCTTCGGTGCCATCCCTGCCGGCAAGGAAAGCCCGCCTGACGCCAAGGCTCACCCCTGCGCGCACACCCCCCTCATTCTCGCCGGGGCCACTCACCAGCCCCGGCCCCATTGGCATCAACACGCCGCGCCTGCTGCGGCGTTTCTGGAAAGTGATGGACATGTCCCTCCACAAGCACGCACTGCGCTCCTCCGCCCGCTGGGCACTGCTGCCCCTGTTGTGCGCGGCGCTGGCCCTGCCCGCCCAGGCACAAAGCCAGGCCGCAGGCCAGGCCAAAGCCAAGACCACCAAGAAAGCCGCCCCGCCATCCAAGGCGCGTCAGGCGGCCAAACCCACCGCCTCGTCCAAGAAAACCACCCCAGCCCGCCAGGCCGCAGGTGCAACTGCGGCAGGTGCGGCAGCCGCAGCGGCCACCGCAGCCAGCGCCCCGGCCCCCGCCAGCACGCCCAAGGCCGCCGCGGCCGCCGTGCGCGAGGCCGACTTCATCGTCGCCATCGTCAACAGCGAACCCGTGACCAACCACGAAGTGCGCACGCGCATGGTGCGCCTGCAAAAGCAGCTGGCCGGGCAAGGCGCCAGCCTGCCCCCCGAAGCGCAGCTGCGCAAGGACGTGATGGAACGCCTGATTGCCGAGCGCGCACAGTTGCAGCACGCACGCGAAACCGGCCTGCAAGTGGACGATGCCGCCCTGGCCCAGGCCGAGCTGTCCATTGCCCGGCAAAACCAGCTGGCCACGGTGCAGGAGCTGCACCAGCGCGTGCAGCAGGAGGGGCTGAGCGTCAAGGAGTTTCAGGACGATGTGCGCAACCAGGTGCTGCTGGCGCGCCTGCGCGAACGCGAGATCGAGCCGCGCCTGCAAATCACCGACACCGAAGTGGACAACTTCATCCGTCAGCAAACCGGCGCGCGCGTGGGCGGGCAGGATGTGAACATGGCCATGATCCTGGTTGCCGTGCCCGAAGGCGCCAGCACCGAGGACACCGCGCGCCTGCAAGCCCGCGCCGCCGAGGCGGCCCGCCGCGCCCGCGCTGGCGAAGACTTTGGCGCCCTGGCTCGCGAATTCTCCGACGCCAACAACCGCGGCGCCGACGACGGCGTGCTGGGCCTGCGCCCCGCCGACAAATACCCCGAACTGTTCGTGCGCAGCATCCAGCGCGCCCGCGTGGGCGACATCGTCGGACCGGTGAAGTCAGACGCGGGCTTTCACGTGCTCAAGCTGCTGGAGCGCAAGCAAAACAACGAGCTGCCCGAAGTGCGCATCCCGCAGACACATGTGCGCCACATCCTGCTGACCACCGGCCCCGGCCAAAGCCAGCAAGTGGTGCGCGAACGTGCCGAAGACCTGCGCCGCCGCATCCTCGCGGGCCAGGCCCGTTTTGAAGACCTGGCACGCCAGCACTCGCAAGACGCCAGCGCCGCCGAAGGCGGCGATCTGGGCTGGGCCAGCCCGGGGCAATTCGTGCCCGAATTCGAGCAGGCCATGAACAACCTCGACCCTGGCCAGATCAGCCCGCCCATCACCAGCCGCTTTGGCGTGCACCTGATCCGCGTGGACGATCGTCGCGAACGCACCCTCTCCTCCGCCGAGCAGCGCCAGCTCGCACGCAACATGCTGCGCGAGCAAAAAGCGCAGGAAGCGTTCGACACCTGGGCGAGCGAAGTGCGCGGACGCGCTTACGTGGAATACCGCGACGCGCCGAAATAAGCCCCTCCTGCCAGGCCACGGCCTGGCTCCCGGCCAGCCGCGCGCCACCCTTTCAAAGCACGCCGCCTTGCATTTTTGCTATTTATTCAGTAGCTAGAAACCCTTTCCAATAAAGCGCAAACAGCCTTTTTACACAATCTCCGCCAACCAGCGCCACCGGCCAGAAAGCTGCCCCTACCTGCCGACGCCCTCCATGAAACACATTCCCCGCAAGCGATTCGGCCAGCACTTTTTGAGCGATCCGGCCATCATCGACGCCATCGTGCGCGCCATCGCCCCCCAGCCCGGCCAGGCCGTGGTGGAAATCGGCCCCGGCCTGGCCGCGCTGACCCAGCCGCTGGCCGAGCGCCTGGGGCGCCTGACCGTGATCGAGCTGGACCGCGACCTGGCCGCGCGGCTGCGCACGCACCCGCAGCTCAACGTCATCGAAAGCGACGTGCTGAAAGTCGACTTCGCCCAGGTGGCCCGCAGCTTGCACACCCCCCTCATCCGCGTGGTCGGCAACCTGCCCTACAACATCTCCACCCCCATTTTGTTTCACCTGCTGCCCGTGGCCGGCAGCGTGCAGGATCAGCACTTCATGCTGCAAAAAGAAGTCATCGACCGCATGGTCGCCAGCCCCTGCACGGGCAGCTACGGGCGCCTGTCGGTCATGCTGCAATGGCGCTACGCCATGCAAGACGTGCTGTTCGTTCCCCCCGAAGCATTCGACCCGCCCCCCAGGGTCAACTCTGCCGTGGTGCGCATGCTGCCGCACGAAAACCCCGCGCCCGTGTCGCTGCCCATTCTTTCGGAGCTGGTGCAAGTGGCTTTCAGCCAGCGCCGCAAACTGCTGCGCCACACCCTGGGCGCATGGCTCAGTGCGCGCGGCTTTGCCGGCCACTTTGATGTGCAGCGCCGTGCCGAAGAAGTGCCCGTGGACGAATACGTGGCCCTGGCGCTGGCCTTGGCACCATCGCCCCTGCCAGCAGCACCCGGCGCCTAGATGGGCGCGGCGGGGCCGGCTCCTCGCACGGACCCAAGCAGGATGAACACGCCCTAACGCCCGCGCAGCACGGCCAGCAGCGCCGCCAGCACGATCAGCGCGCCGCCGGCCCAAGTGGCTGCCCCCGGCCAGGCCGCCCCCAGCGCCACGGCCGAGACACTGGCAAACACCACCTCCGACAGCATGATGAGCGACGTGGTCTGCGCCGGCAAACGCGCGGCACCATATTGCAGCGCCAGGTTTCCGCTAAGAAACGCCACCCCCAGCAGCAGCGCCCAGGGCGCCCAGCCCCAGTGCAAGGCCGGCAGCGCCCCCGCAGCGGGCAACAGCAGCGCCAGGGCCGCCGGCATCACACACGCCCCGCCGAACATGGCCAGCGCACGCGCCTGGGCAGGCGCGCCGCGCCAGCGGCGCAGCAGCGTGTTAGTCAGCGCAAAGCAAAAACCCGCCATCAGCGCCAGCCCATCGGCCAGCACGGGCTGCGCAGGCGCCTGCGCAGCCGATGGCCGCCACAGCACCAGCGCCACCCCGGCCAGCGCCAGCACCAGCCGCAGCAACGCGGCTGCCGTGGGCCGCTCGCCCAGCAGCCACCAGGCCAGCAAAATGGACCATGCGGGCATCAAATAAAACAGCAGCACCACGCGCATCACATCGCCGATGGTCACGCCCCAGTTAAAGCCCACGTTCGTCAGCCCCGCCGACGCCGCCAGCAACAGCAGCCAGGGCCGCTCGCGCACCTGCCTGGGCCCCGCCGGGCGCCAGGCCAGCAGCAGCGCCAGCGCCCCGCCATACGTCAGCGCCGTAGCCCACAGCGGATGCAGACCTTGCCCGTGCAGGGCCTTGAACGCGATCCACGATAGCCCCCATACCAGGGCATTGAACAGCAGTGCCAGCACAGGCAGCACTGCCGTGCTCATCCCGGCGCCGCCTGGGCCGCGCGGTGCCATGTGCGCGGCGCCCATCTCATTCCTTGCGGGCGATGTGCAGCAGGCTCTGCACCTCTGCCGCGTGGTGGCGCAGGTTGTAGCCATGCCATAGCTGCACCAGCGCCATCGACAACACCACCACCGCGCCAAACAGCGCAATGGCGCCAAACGCCGACAGCCCCATGCCGGTCGCGGCGCTGTACAGCAGCCCCAGGCCCAGAATGCAGGCCTGCTCGTTGAAGTTCTGCACCGCGATGGAGCGGCCCGCGCCCATCAGGTTGTGGCCGCGGTGCTGAAGCAGCGCGTTCATCGGCACCACGATGTAGCCGCCCAGCGCGCCCATGCCAATCAGAAACGGCACCGCCACCCACAGGCTGTCGATGAACACCATGCAAATCACCAGCGCGCCCATCAGCATGCCCAGCGGCATCACGCCCGTGGCGCGGTCCAGCCGCACCCGCATGGACGCATAAATGGCCCCCACCGCCGTGCCAATGGCCACCACTCCCACCAGGCTGGCCGCCTGTGCCGTGCTGTAGTGCAGCGCCGCCGCCGCCCAGGCCAGCACGATGTAGCGCATGTTGCCCGACACCCCCCAAAACAGCGTCGTGGTGGCCAGCGAGATCTGCCCCAGCCGGTCACGCCACAGCCGCATATTGCATTGCCAGAAATCGGGCAGCAGCGCCAGCTTGTTGCGCGGCATGGGCCGCATCTGCACCCCCGTGTCCGGGATGCGCAGGTTGATCGCCGCCGCCAGCGCGTACACACCCATCAGCGTGGCCACCGCCACCTCTGGTGCGGTGGTGATGCCCAGGTCAACAAAGGGCACGTCCACCTGCATCAGCAGCGATGACAGCGCCGGCCCCACCAGTTGCCCGCCCAGCAGCACGCCCAGGATGATGGAGCTGATCGTCAGCCCCTCGATCCAGCCATTGGCCTTGACCAGTTGCGACGGCGGCAGCAGCTCCGTCAGGATGCCGTACTTGGCCGGCGAATACGCCGCTGCGCCCAGCCCCACGACGGCATAGGCCAGCAGCGGGTGGCTGCCCAGCAGCATGGCCACGCAGCCCACCACCTTGACCGCGTTGCTGATGAACATGACCTGCCCCTTGGGCCGCGCGTCGGCAAACGCCCCCACCCAGGGCGCCAGCACCACGTAGAACAGCGCGAACATGGGCACCAGCGCTGCTTCCTGCCAGCCATGCGCCCCGCTGGCACGCAGCAGCTCCACGGCCGCCACGAACAGCGCGTTGTCGGCCAGCGAGCTGAAAAACTGCGCGGCCATGATGGTGTAGAAGCCGGGTTTCATGGGCGCTTCCCTCTAAGGCGCTGCGCGCCTGGGCCTGGCCTGCTGTGCGGCCCTTTTCCCGGCACCTTAAGGGCACAGGCCGCGATGGAGGCATGGCGCAACTGGCGCCAGCCTGCGCCTTGCGCCCCCGCCCTTTTCAAAAGAAAAAGGGGGTAAGAAAGCGCCCCGGCCAGCGCACAGGCGGGCGCGGCGGCAGATCGCTGGCATGAGAGAAGGGGCGCAGACAAAAGCGGGGAAGCAGTGGGCAAAAAGAGCGGCGGTTATAGCACGCAGACAGCACGCAGACATCCCGGCCAGCCCGCCCCGGCAGGCACGCGCCCACAGGGCGGCGGTGCCACAATTGGCCGGCAAGCAAGCCATTGCTGCCCGCCCGTTTTGCCCCATGCCCCGCCCCATCCAAGCCCACATCCATACCGGCGCGCTGCGCCACAACATCGAGCGCCTGCGCGCGGCTGCCCCCGGCGCGCGCGTGTGGGCCGTGGTCAAGGCCAATGCCTATGGCCACGGCATCGAGCGCGCGTTCGACGGCCTGCGCGGCGCCGATGGCTTTGCCCTGCTCGATCTGGCCGAAGCCGAGCGCGTGCGCGCCCTGGGCTGGCGCGGGCCGGTGCTGCTGCTCGAAGGCGTGTTCGAGCCGCGCGATCTGGAGCTGTGCTCGCGCCTGGAGCTGTGGCACACCGTGCATTGCGATGAGCAGATCGACTGGCTGTCTATGCACAAGACGCAGCAGCCGCACCGCGTGTTTCTCAAGCTCAACAGCGGCATGAACCGCCTGGGCTTTGCGCCCGCGCGCTACCGCAGCGCCTATGCGCGCCTGGCCGCGCTGCCGCAGGTAGACGAAATCGCCCACATGACCCACCTGGCCAATGCCGACCTGCCCGGCGGGCTGCACGCCCCCCTGGCCGCCTTTGCCCAGGCCACCGAGGCGCTGGCGGGCGAGCGCAGCGTGGCCAACAGCGCCGCCGTGCTGCGCCACGGCACGCAAGACAGCGTGCGTGCCGACTGGGTGCGCCCCGGCATCGCCGCCTATGGCTCCTCGCCCGACGCCCCCACGCACAGCGCCGCACACTGGGGCCTGCAACCGGCCATGACGCTGCAAGCGCGCGTGCTGGCCGTGCAAACCCTGCAAGCCGGGCAAAGCACCGGCTATGGCGCCTGCTTCACCGCCGACGCCCCCATGCGCATCGGCATCGTCGCCTGCGGCTATGCCGACGGCTACCCGCGCGTGGCCCCCAGCGGCACCCCCGTGCTCATCGACGGCCAGCGCAGCCGCACCCTGGGCCGCGTGAGCATGGACATGCTCACCGTGGACTTGAGCGCCCTGCCCCACGCTGGCGTGGGCAGCACCGTCACGCTGTGGGGGCGCGCCGCGCCCGAGCACGGCGGCGCCGTGCTGCCCATCGACGAAGTGGCCCTGGCCGCCGGCACGCTGAGCTATGAGCTGATGTGCGCCCTCGCCCCCCGGGTGCCCGTGACGGCAGACGGGGAAGCACCGTAGAAAGCTATTGTTTATATAGCTTAAAACCCTTGTGTATTGCGCGCAAATGCCGTTTTTTATTAGGCAACCATCACACCATCACCCATGCCCCGCTTAAGCCAGCTTCTGCACCCCCAGCGCGCGCCAGCCGCGCCCCAACCCGCCGCCACCGTGCTGCTGCTGCGCGACGGCGCGCAGGGGCTGGAGGTGCTGATGACCCGCCGCAGCCCCACCGCCAGCTTTGCACCCGGCGCCTACGTGTTTCCCGGCGGTGGCATTGACACGGCCGACGCACAGGCCCACGCCCAGGCCGCGCGCCGCCCCACGCAAAGCGACGAGCACCTCACCCAGGCCATCGCCGCCATCCGCGAAAGCTTTGAAGAGCTGGGCGTGCTGCTGGCCCGCCATGCCGACGGCCGCCCCGCCACCGCTGCCGACGTGGCCGCGCTCAACCGCCAGGCACCCCTGCTGCCCCAGTGCGCCGCGCGCGGCCTGACCCTGGCCGCCGACAGCGTTTTTGTGCTGGCGCGCTGGATCACCGACCGCGACCTGCCCCGCCGCTTTGACGTGCCCTTTCTCGTGGCCCGCATGCCCGAAGGGCAAACCCCCGTGGCCGACGAGGCCGAGCAGTTCGAGCCCGTGTGGGTGCGCCCGCAGGATGCCCTGGCGCGCCACGCCGCCGGGCAGTTCTTCATCATCTACCCCACCATCCGCACGCTGGAGCGCCTGCAGGCCCACGCCAGCGTGCAGTCCGTGCTCAACGCCTGCGCCAGCGAAGCCCCCTGGTTCACCAGCTGCCCGCGCGGCGGCTGGCTGGCGGGCAAGGAAGCGCGCTACATGGAGCATGAGCCGCCCTTTGGCGAGCTGGCCCTGGTCTGCCCCGACGGGCAACTGCTGCACACGCTGGACTGGCAGGCCGAGCAGCCCGTGCCCCTGCTGAAAAACGTGCAGCGCCTCACCGCCCCCAATCCCGGCTTCATGACCGGCCCCGGCACCAACAGCTATCTCGTGGGCGACCCGCACACCGGCTACATCGCCATCGACCCCGGCCCCGCCGACCCGGCGCACCTGCAACGCCTGTGGCGCGCCGCCGGGGGCGACATCCGCTTCATCGTCTGCACCCACTCGCACCCCGACCACTCCCCCGGCGCTGCGCCGCTGCAAGCCCTGTGCGCCCACGCCCCGCACGGCCAGCCGCCCATCCTGGGCCTGCCCTCGCAGCCCACCGCGCGCGCGGCCAGCGCCTTCACGCCCGACCGGGCGCTGCAAGACAACGAGCGCCTGGTGCTTTGCGGGCAAACACCCGACGGCCCCATCACCCACACCCTGCGCGCCGTGCACACCCCCGGCCACGCCGCCAACCACGTGTGCCTGCTGCTGCAAGAAGACGGGCTGCTGTTCTCCGGCGACCACATCCTCAACGGCAGCACCACCGTGGTGGACCCGCCCGACGGCAACATGGGCGATTACCTGGCCTCGCTGGACAAGCTGGCCGCGCTGTGCGCCGCCGAAGACGCGGCCTTCATCCTGCCCGCCCATGGCCACGTGCTGCACGCGGCCCCGCGCGTCATCCAGCAGCTCCGGCAGCATCGCCTGGCGCGCGAAGCCAAAGTGCTGGCCGCCATGCAGGCCAGGCCCGATGGCACGCTGGACGACTGGGTCGCCCTGGCCTATGACGACGTACCCCCGCGCGTATGGCCCGTGGCCAAGCGCTCGCTGCTGGCGCATGTGGAGCACATTCAGGCCATGGGGCCTGGCAACGACTGACACACACCTCAAAACTACTAAATTAATAGCGAAAAACCATTGCACAACGCGCGCAAACGGCCTTTTTTACCCATAACCCCTTACACTGCCTGCGCACCGCCCCCCCCCCGCCATGCCTGACGCCACCTTCCCGCCCCTGCCGCCTACCGACGCGGCCCCAGCCGGCATGCGCCCGCAGCCGTACCCCATCGTCTTCACCGGCTCGGGCCGTGAATACTTTCGCGTGTGGATCGTCAACGTGCTGCTCACGATCGTCACCCTGGCGCTGTACACCCCGCTGGCCCGCCGGCGCACTGCGCAGTATTTCTATGGCCACACGCTGGTGGCGGGCACGCCGCTGGCCTTTTCCGCCTCGGTGCAGCGCATGTTCCTGGGCTTTCTGGTGTTCCTGCTGCTGTACGCGGTGATGGAGCTGACCAACCAGTTTGGCGGGCGCGCCCTGCGCGTGCTACTGAGCCTGGCCGTGGTGGTGCTCACGCCTTTTTTCTGGGGCAGCGCCATGCGCTTTCGGCTGCGCGCCACCCGCTGGCGCGGCGTGCGCATGGCCTTTCGTGCCAGCTGGATGCAGGTGTACCGCGCCAGCTGGCCGCTGCTGCTGCTGCTGACCGTGTGGCTGATGGGGTTGGAGCTGACGCTGTACGCCGTCGAGCAAGGCCTGACGCACATGCGCGATGAGCAGCCTCTGCCCTGGACGCTGTCGCTGATAGAGCTGATGTCATCGCCCTGGCTGTGGACCGCCCTCTCGCTGCTGATCTTCATCCTACCTCTGCTCGTGCCGCTGGTGCTGGCCTTGCAGGAGTTTCACTACCGCCGCCTGCTGGTGCGGCGCGCGCAGGTGGGCCAGCAGGCCGGGTACTGGGCGCAGCCGCGGCGGTGGCCCTTCATCAAGGCATGGTATGGCGCCATACCGCTGGCGCTGGCGGGCCTGGCCGTCGTCGGTGTGACACTCGCCTTCCTGATCGCTGGCGTGCTCAAGCCGCTGGGCGGGCCAGCCTCATCGCAGGGGGCGGAGATCCTCATCACCTTGCTGGGCGCCGTACTCGCGCTTGCGCTGCTGTGGCTGGCCCTCTCGCCCGCCCTGGCCTACCACGAAGCCACTGTGTTCCGCACGGTCTGGAACGAAATCGGCCTGGGCCGCGTGGTGCGCGCGCGCTGCTCGCTCAGCGTATGGGGCTTTGTGGGCCTGCGCCTCAAGCACACGCTGCTGTCCGTGCTGACCCTGGGCTTTTACCGCCCCTTTGCCCGCGCAGCCGAATACCGGCGCAAGACCGAATCCGTCACCCTCTACGTCAAGGGCGATCTGGCCCAGCTGGAAGGCCAGCTCGTGCGGGAACAGGGCATGCTGGGCGATGCCGTGGCCGACGCCATCGGGCTGGACATCATCTGACCCCCTGAACGCATGGCCACCTTTGCACACACTGCCGCGCCAGCGCCCGCGCCCCGCCTGCCCGCCCAGTGGTTTGACGGCCGCACCAGCCGCGCCCAGCCCGTGACGCTGACCCTGCTGCCCGGCCCGCGCGGGCCGGATGTGCTACTGGCCGCCGCCAGCGGCCAGCGCCTGCGCGTTGCGCACCAGCACATCGACTGGCCCGAAAGCTGGGCCAGCCCCGAGCGCGCAGGCCTGCGCGCGCTGATGCTGGACCTGCGCGAACACGGCAGCGTGCAAATCGACGACATCGCCGCCTGGCAGGCCGCCCTGGCCGCCGCCGGCCACCGCCCCAGCCTGGCCGCGCGCATGCAAACCCAGCTCAAGGTGCTGCTGGCCGTGGCCGTGCTGGCCGCGGGCGGCCTGTGGGCCTTTCACCGCTGGGGCACCCCCTGGGTCGCCACACAACTGGCCGCCCACGTGCCCCTGAGCTGGGAACAGGCGCTGGCCGAGCAAGCCCTGCAGCAAATCGACAAACGCTGGCTGTCCCCCAGCCAGCTGCCCCCCGAGCGGCAAGCCGAGCTGCGCGCCGGCTTTGACCGGCTGGCCGCCGCCATGCAGGCCGATGCCGCGCACCGGCCCTACCGCGCCTACTCGCCGCCGCTGCGGCTGGAATTTCGCTCAGGCATGGGCGCCAACGCCTTTGCCCTGCCCGGCGGCACCATCATCCTCACCGACGGCATCGTCAAAAGCGCCCACATAACCCCCGGCACGGGCGACGAGGCACTGCGCGGTGTCATGGCCCACGAAATCGGCCATGTGCTGCACCGCCACACCACGCGCATGGTGGTCGAGCAAGGCGTGCTGGGCATCGGGCTGGGGCTGGCGCTGGGCGATGTCTCCTCCATCGTGAGCACCGGCGCATCGGTGCTCACCGGCCTGGCCTACAGCCGCAGCCATGAGCGCCAGGCCGACTGCTACGCCATGCACCTGATGCGCGCCACCGGCCAGTCTGCCGCCCCCATGGGCACGCTGCTGCTGGCCCTGTCAACCGGCAGCGCCGGCGACACCCCCGCCCCCCACAGCGGCCCTGGCAGCAGCACCGACAACGGCACTGGCAACAGCGCCGACAGCGGCAGCCAGCCCCCCAGCGGGCTGGACTGGTTCAGCACCCATCCCGACACCGCCAGCCGCGCCCAGCGCCTGCGCGCAGGCGATATCTCAGCCTGCGGCTGACCCCCTGCCCGGCAGCCTTTTCCCAGCCCAAGGGCATTTGCAAAAAGGCCAATTGCGCTTCATGCACAAGCGTTTTAAGCTATATAAAAAATAGCATTCGGTTTTTACACCCCACCCGGCAAACGCAGGCAGCGCCCCTGGGCAATCAGGCCGACAAAACCCTCGGCCAGCGCATCCAGCAGCGCACGCACGGCAGGACGCATGCCCTGGCGGGTGGCATAGACCGCCTGCACCACACCGGGCGGCGGCGCCCAGCCGGGCAGCACCTCTTGCAAATCGCCCCGCACCAGCCACTCATGCGCCAGCAGACGCGGCAAGGCGGCGCAGCCCACCCCGGCCAGGGCGGCGCGCAGCAGCGCGTCCATGTCGTCGGCCACCAGGCGCGGCGCCAGCGGCACCGCCAGCGACTGGCCATCCGGCCCACGGAGCTGCCACTGCCCCGCCTCGGGCGAGTTGCCCAGCGCCAGCGTGGGCAGGCGCGCCAGCGCCTGCGGCGTGGCCGCCGGTGCGGCATTGGCCAGCAGCGCGGGCGCAGCCACCAGCACATGCGGGCTCAGGGCCAGCGCACGCACCGTTTCTTCGCGCGGCAGCGGCGCCTGCGGCGCACGCACGCGCAAAGCCACGTCTACCCCGCCTTCCCAAACGTCCACATTGGCGTTGGTGGACTGCACCTGCAATTGCACGTTCGGCCAAGCGTTGAGAAAGCGCGTCAGCATCGGCCCGGCCGCGTGCTGCAACAGCGCTGGCGGGCAGCTGATACGCACCTGCCCGCGCGGCTCCACCGCCTGCGCGGCGGCCAGGCTCTGCGCCGCCTCGGCCTCGGCACGCATGGCGCGGGCATGGCGCAGCACCTGCTGCCCCACGTCGGTCACGGCAAAGCGCCGCGTGGTGCGCTGAAGCAACCGCGCCCCCAGTTGCGCCTCCAGCGCCGCCACACGGCGGCTCAGGCGCGACTTCGGAAGGCCCGTGGCGCGCTCGGCAGCGGCAAAGCCGCCCGCATCGGCCACCAGGGCAAAGTAAGCGAGATCGTTGAGGTCTTGCATAGGTGCTATCCGGCACTAAAAGCCATGGTGCGCATGGGATGAGACATGCGTGAAAAAAATCAGGCAGCGCGCCACGGCAAGCCACAGCGCAGGTGAAACAAAAGGTGCGTCCGCACTGCCATCATGCCAAAGCATTCGCAAAAAATCTTCAAAAGCCCATACCTAGAAAGAAAAGTTTGCTCCTTTTTTTATGTAACACACCCAAGCCCCCGCGCCCCAGCGGCGGCACAAGGCAACCGCTAGAATGCGGGAAAACCCGCCTACCCCTTTTGCTTGCAGCCGCAGTCATTTTTCGTCTGTCGGCTGTTTTCATATGGACTGCGCCTTTTCCTGGTGACTGCTTCTGCCGCCCCTGCGGGCGATTCCCCTCTTGTTGAACTGCGCGACGTGCGCTTTGGCTATGGCGAGCGCACCGTGCTCGACGGGCTGTCGCTGGCCGTTCCGCGCGGGCAAGTCACGGCGCTGATGGGCGCTTCCGGCGGCGGCAAGACCACCGTGCTGCGCCTGATTGGCGGACAGGCCCGCGCCCAGTCTGGGCAGGTGCTGCTGGCCGGGCAGGACGTAGGCGCCATGGACGAAGCGCGCCTGTACGCCGCGCGCCGCCGCATGGGCATGCTGTTTCAGTTCGGCGCGCTGTTCACCGACCTGAGCGTCTTCGAAAACGTGGCCTTTCCCTTGCGCGAGCACACGCGTCTGCCCGAGCCGCTGATCCGCGACATCGTGCTGATGAAGCTGGGCGCGGTGGGCCTGCGCGGCGCGCGCGATCTGATGCCCGCGCAGGTATCGGGCGGCATGGCGCGGCGCGTGGCGCTGGCACGCGCCATCGCACTGGACCCCGAGCTGGTGATGTACGACGAACCCTTTGCCGGGCTGGACCCCATCTCGCTGCACACTGCCGCCGGGCTGATCCGCAAACTCAACGACGCGCTGGGCATTACCAGCCTGGTGGTATCGCACGATGTGGAAGAAACCTTCCAGATCGCCGATCAGGTCATCGTGCTGGCCGACGGCAAGGTAGCCGCCCAGGGCACCCCCGACGAAGTGCGTGCCAGCACCGACCCGCTGGTGCGCCAGTTCATAGGCACGGGCGCGGATGGCCCCGTGCGCTTTCATTACCCCGGCCCGACGATAGAGCAGGACTTCGGCCCGCCAGGAGCCGTGTCATGAGCTGGTGGCACCCATCCGATGTGGGCCTGGCCGTGCGCACGCAACTGGCCGGCATGGGCTATGGCGCGCGCCTGTTCTGGCGCCTGCTGCGCCTGCTGGGGCCGACGTTCAGGCGCTTTGCACTGGTGCGGGACCAGATGCATTTCCTGGGCAATTACTCGCTGGCCATCATTGCCGTGTCGGGCCTGTTCGTGGGCTTCGTGCTGGCGCTGCAGGGCTACAACATCTTGCAGCGCTACGGCTCGGCCGAAGCGGTGGGCCTGATGGTGGCGCTGAGCCTGCTACGCGAGCTGGGGCCGGTGGTCACGGCGCTGCTGTTCGCGGGCCGCGCGGGCACCTCGCTGACAGCCGAGATCGGGCTGATGAAAGCGGGCGAGCAGCTCTCGGCCATGGAAATGATGGCCGTGGATCCGGTGCGCCGCATCATCGCCCCGCGCTTTTGGGCCGGGGTGATCGTGGTACCGCTGCTCACGGCGGTGTTCAATGCCGTGGGCATTCTAGGCGGCTGGATCGTCAGCGTGCCCATGATCGGCGTGGACCCCGGCGCTTTCTGGAGCCAGATGCAAGGCGGCGTGGACGTCTGGGCCGACCTGGGCAACGGCGTCATCAAAAGCGTGGTGTTTGGCACCACGGTCACGTTCATTGCCCTGCTGCAAGGCTACGTGGCCCGGCCCACCGCCGACGGCGTGGCACGCGCCACCACGCGCACCGTGGTCACGGCATCGCTGATGGTGCTGGGGCTGGACTTCATCCTCACGGCCATGATGTTCTCGCTGTGACCGCAAAGGCAAACACAATCAAGCATGCAACGATCCAAAAATGACCTCTGGGTGGGCCTGTTCGTGATGATCGGGCTGGCGGCGCTGGTATTCCTGGCGCTGCAATCGGCCAATCTGCTGAACCTGAACCTGCACCGCACCTACCGCGTGACAGCCAGCTTCGACAACATCGGCGGACTCAAGCCCAAAGCCGCCGTGCGCAGCGCTGGCGTGCTGGTCGGACGCGTAGCCGCCATCGGTTTTGACGACCAGCGATTCCAGGCCCGGGTCGATCTGGACATGGATGCGCGGTTTCACTTTCCCAAGGACAGCGCCCTGAAGATCCTCACCAGCGGCCTGCTGGGCGAGCAATACATCGGCATCGAGGCCGGCGCGGCAGAGGAAAACCTGGCCGCAGGCGATCACCTGACGCAAACACAATCGGCCGTGGTGCTGGAAAACCTCATCAGCCAGTTTCTTTACAACAGCGCCAGCAACGCAGGCTCGCAAGGCAGCAGCAACAAATAAGCCCCCTGCACTCACCGCCCGGCACCAAGGCAAGCTACCATGACCTCACCATCCCCCCTTCGCGCCTACCCACGCCTGGGCCTGCTGGCCAGTGCCGCCACGCTGGCCCTGCTCGCCGGCTGCGCCAGCGCCCCCGGCGCCGACCCGCGCGACCCCTGGGAGCCGTACAACCGCTCCATGACCCGCTTCAACGACGCGGTGGATGACGCCGTGTTCAAACCCGTGGCCACGGCCTACCGCGATGTGGTGCCCCAGCCGATGCGCACCGGCGTGGGCAACTTCTTTGGCAACCTGAGTGACGTCTGGTCCTTCGTCAACAACGTGCTGCAGGCCAAGCCCGAGGGTGCCTTGCACTCCTTCTGGCGTGTGCTCATCAACACCACCGTGGGGCTGGGCGGCGTGCTCGACCCCGCCAGTGAGATGCGCCTGGAGCGCCACCGTGAAGACTTTGGCCAAACCCTGGGGCGCTGGGGCATGCCCGCCGGCCCCTACCTGGTGCTGCCCTTCCTGGGCGCATCCACCCTGCGCGACACCGCTGCGCTGCCCGTGGACTGGTACGGCCAGCCGCAGATGTACGCCAACGATGCGGCGGTGCGCTGGGGTCTGACCGGCTTGCGCATGGTGCATCTGCGCTCCACCCTGCTGGGCGCCACCGACGTGCTGGAAGCCGCCGCCCTGGACAGCTACACCTTCCGCCGCGATGCCTTCCTGCAAAAGCGCCGCAACGACATTTACGATGGCAACCCACCGCAAGACGAAGAACGCTACGACCTGGACGACGGCGCCGCTGCCGCACCTGCGGCCCCGGCCTCTTCTGCCTCCCCGCAGGCCGCGCCTGCCCGCTGACGCCTGGCTGATGCCTGTCCCGCCAGCACGCGCAACTTGTAACAATCCAGGCGAAACCGGACAGATCCCCCCGGCTCCAAGCGCAGCTCACGGCGCAGGCCGTCAACCGATTCACCCAAAGAAAGTGCTGATGCAAGCCATGACATCCCCCTTCCGCCCCACCTTGTTGCGCCGCTCCTTCGTGCGCCACGGCGCCCTTGCTCTGGGTGCGCTGGCGGCCCTGGCGGCCACACCCTGGGCACATGCGCAGTCGGGTGAAGCACCCGACGCCATGATCCAGCGTCTGTCCGATGAGGTGCTGGATCTCATCCGCAAGGACAAGGCGCTGCAAAGCGGCCAGATCGACCGCGTGATGGCCGTGGTAGACAGCAAAATCATGCCCAACGTGAACTTCACGCGCATGACCGCCTCGGCCACCGGCCCCGCATGGCGCCAGGCCACACCTGAGCAGCGCCAGCGCCTGCAGCAAGAATTCAAGAGCCTGCTGGTGCGCACCTACGCGGGCGCGCTCAAACAGGTCAGCGATCAAACCGTTGAAGTTCGCCCCTTGCGCGCAGGCGCTGGCGACAAGGAAGTCGTTGTGCGCACCCTGGTGCGCGGCATGGGCGAGCCCGTTCAGCTGGACTACCGCATGGAACGCGCCAGCGGCCAAAACGCCGGCTGGAAAATCTATGACCTGAATGTGCTGGGTGTCTGGCTGGTAGACAACTACCGGCCGCAGTTCGCGCAGCAGATCAACGCGGGCGGGGTGGATGCGCTCATCAAGTCCCTGTCCGAGCGCAACCGCACCAACGCCGTCAACGGCTAAGCCCTTTTTTGCGCCCCATGCTCGTGCTGCCCGCCGAAATCACCCACGTGCAAGCCCAGACTTGCCTGGACATGCTGCACAAGGCCGCCCGGGCCGAAGCCGGGCCGCTGGTGCTGGTGGACGCCACGGCGCTGACACGCTTTGACTCATCGGCCCTGGCCGTGCTGCTGGAATGCCGGCGCGAGTGCCTGCACGACGGCAAGCAGTTTGCCGTGCGCGGCCTGTCTGCGCGCTTGCGCGAGCTGGCCACGCTCTACGGCATCGACGCGCTGCTGGCCGAACCCACGGTGCCCGCAGTAGCCGATACGGTGGATGCGGTAGATACGGTGGACGCGCCAGCGCCGCACAGCATAAAAACGTAAAATCCGGGCTTCATGCCCGCGATCTCCTTTGAGTCGGTCAGCAAGGTTTACGCCTCTGCTGGCCAGCACGGCTCCCCCCCCTTCAAAGCCCTGGACAACGTCAGCTTCGACATCGAAGAAGGCGAGTTCTTCGGCCTGCTCGGCCCCAACGGCGCGGGCAAGACCACGCTCATCTCCATTCTGGCCGGTCTGGCCCGCGCCACCTCGGGCCGCGTCAAGGTGCACGGCTTTGACGTGCAGCAGGACTTTGCCCAGGCGCGCCGGCACCTGGGCATCGTGCCGCAGGAGCTGGTGTTCGACCCCTTCTTCACCGTGCGCGAGGCGCTGCGCTTTCAGTCCGGCTACTTCGGTCTACACCGCAACGAGGCCTGGATCGACGAGCTGCTGCACGGCCTGGGCCTGGCCGACAAGGCTGGGGCCAACATGCGCCAGCTCTCCGGCGGCATGAAGCGCCGCGTGCTGGTGGCGCAGGCGCTGGTGCACAAGCCTCCCGTCATCGTGCTGGACGAGCCCACCGCCGGGGTGGACGTGGAACTGCGCCAGACCCTGTGGCAGTTCGTTGCCGCCTTGAACCGCCAGGGCCATACCGTGCTGCTGACCACGCATTACCTGGAAGAGGCCGAAGCCCTGTGCCAGCGCCTGGCCATGCTGAAAAAAGGCCAGGTCATCGCGCTGGAGCGCACCAGCACCTTGCTGGCCAATGCCGCCGCCAGCGTGCTGCACTTCAAGACCGACGACGCGCTGCCGCCCGCCCTGGCCGCGCAGGCGCGCGTCACGGGCCGCATCGTCGAGCTGCCCGCCTACAAGGCCGACGACGTGGAAGCCCACCTGGCCGCGCTGCGCCAGGCGGGTGTGCGCGTGGAAGACGTGGAAATCCGCAAGGCCGACCTGGAAGACGTGTTCGTCAAGATGATGGGTGGCACTGCCGAGCCGCCCACTCCCGTGCGCGCCGACATCGTGGAGGCCAGCGTATGACCTCACCGCACCAGCCCCCTCAGCAGTTCCCGCGCCAGCCTCCGCATTTGCACGCCCAGCCCGCTGCCAACGACGGCTGGAAGATGCTGCTGAAAAAAGAAGTACTGCGCTTTTGGCGCGTGGCCGGGCAGACCATTGCCGCGCCCGTGCTCACCGCCGTGCTGTACCTGATGATCTTCGGCCACGTGCTGCAAGGCCGGGTGCAGGTCTACCCCGGTGTGGACTACATCGCCTTTTTGGTGCCTGGCCTGGTGATGATGAGCGTGCTGCAAAACGCCTTTGCCAACAGCGCCTCCAGCCTGGTGCAAAGCAAGATCATGGGCAGCCTGGTGTTTCAGCTGCTCACCCCGCTGTCGGCGCGGCACTGGTTCATCGCCTACGTGGGCGCAGCCATTGTGCGCGGGCTGGCCGTGGGCCTGGGCGTGTACCTCATCACCTTGTTCTACGCCCCGCCGCAGGTCGCCTCGCTGGCGTGGGTGCTGGTCTTTGCCGTGCTGGGCGCGGCCCTGATGGGCGTGCTGGGCCTGCTGGCCGGGCTGTGGGCCGACAAGTTCGACCAGATGGCCGTGTTCCAGAACTTCCTGGTCATGCCCATGACCTTTCTGGCGGGCGTGTTCTATTCCATCCACTCCCTGCCCAGCGTCTGGCAAGGCTTGAGCCACCTCAACCCGTTTTTCTACTTGATCGATGGTTTTCGCCACGGCTTTTTCGGCGTGAGCGACGTCTCGCCCTGGCTCAGCCTGGGCGTAGCCGGCAGCGCCCTGGCCCTGCTGTCGCTGCTGTCGCTGCACCTGCTCCAAACCGGCTACAAGCTGCGGGGCTGACCGCCATCACCTTTCACACCGCCCAACGCGCCTTTCATGACTGCCGACCAGCTCCAACACCTCATCACCGCCGGCCTGCCGTGCGACCACATCCACCTGGAAGGCGATGGCCGCCACTGGTTTGCCACCATCGTCTCCCCCGCGTTCGAGGGCAAGCGCCCCATCACCCGCCACCAGATGGTCTATGCCACCCTGGGCGAGCGGCTGCACACCGACGAGGTGCACGCCTTGTCCATGAAAACCTTCACCCCCGCCGAATGGGCCAGGCAAGCCGCTTGATATGCTCTTTATTTGATAGCTGCTCGCACGCTCTGCACGCGCGCTAACGCCCATTTTGACTATTCAAAACACCAGCCCATGGACAAGCTCCTGATTCGCGGCGGCCGCCAGCTGGGCGGCCAGGTCACCATCTCTGGCGCCAAAAACGCCGCCCTGCCCGAGATGTGCGCCACGCTGCTGACCGACGCACCGGTCAAGCTCACCAACGTGCCGCGCCTGCAAGACGTGCGCACCATGCGCCGCCTGCTCGACAACATGGGCGTGAAAACCGAAACCCATGGCGAACGCGGTGGCATGAGCTTTCACGCCGCCTCGCCCATCACCCCCGAAGCGCCCTACGAGCTGGTCAAAACCATGCGCGCCTCGGTGCTGGTGCTGGGGCCGCTGCTGGCGCGCTTTGGCCATGCCAAGGTGTCGCTGCCCGGCGGCTGCGCCATCGGCTCGCGCCCGGTGGACCAGCACATCAAGGGCTTGCAGGCCATGGGCGCGCAAATCGAAGTCGCGCACGGCTACATGATCGCGCGCCTGCCCGCAGGCCGCACACGCCTGAAAGGCGCGCGCATCACCACCGACATGGTCACCGTGACCGGCACCGAAAACTTCCTCATGGCCGCCTGCCTGGCCGAAGGCGAAACCGTGCTGGAAAACGCCGCGCAAGAGCCCGAAATCACCGACCTGGCCAACATGCTCATCCAAATGGGCGCCCGCATCGAAGGCCACGGCAGCAGCCGCATCCGCATCCAGGGCGTGGACAAGCTGGGCGGCTGCACCCACGACGTGGTGGCCGACCGCATCGAAGCCGGCACCTTCTTGTGCGCCGTGGCCGCCACCGGCGGCGACGTGCTGCTGCAACACGCCCGCGCCGATCACCTGGACGCCGTGATTGAAAAACTGCGCGACGCCGGCGCCACCATCGAGCCGCAAGACGGCACCAGCGCCAGCCCCCGCGCCATCCGCGTGCGCAGCCCCGGCGCCCGCGCCCTCAAAGGCCAAAGCTTTCGCACCACCGAATACCCCGGCTTTCCCACCGACATGCAGGCGCAATTCATGGCCCTGAACTGCGTGGCCCAGGGCAGCAGCGTGGTCACCGAAACCATTTTTGAAAACCGCTTCATGCACGTCAACGAACTGGTGCGCCTGGGCGCGCGCATCCACGTGGATGGCCGCACCGCCATGATCGACGGTGCGGCCCAGCTCTCCGGCGCCACCGTCATGGCCACCGACCTGCGCGCCAGCGCCAGCCTGGTCATCGCCGGCCTGGTGGCCGAGGGCGAAACCCTGGTAGACCGCATCTACCACCTGGACCGCGGCTACGACCAGATGGAAGAAAAGCTGCGCGGCATAGGCGCCGATATCGAGCGCATCCGTGCCTGAACCTGCTTTCGCTGCCTGTGCCTGACAACCTGAACACCCCTCCTGACGGCCTGCCCCGCTACCGCCTGCTCACCGGCCCAGACGACGCGGCTTTTTGCCGCCGCGTCAGCCAGGCGCTGGCGCAGGGCTGGCGGCTGTACGGCTCGCCTGCGGCCACGTTCAATGGCACGCACGTCATCGTGGCGCAGGCCGTGCTGTGGCCCGACGCGCCCGCGCCCGACACCTTTTGAACAAGCCCCCGCATGATTACCCTCGCCCTGTCCAAAGGCCGCATCTTTGACGAAACCCTGCCGCTGCTGGCCGCCGCAGGCATCGAGGTGCTGGAAGACCCCGACACCTCGCGCAAGCTCATCCTGCCCACCAACCGGCCCGATGTGCGCGTGGTGCTGGTGCGCGCCAGCGACGTGCCCACCTATGTGCAATACGGCGGGGCCGACTTGGGTGTGGCCGGGCTGGACACGCTGATCGAGCACGGCAGTGCCGATCTGTACCAGCCGCTGGACTTGCGCATTGCCCGCTGCCACATGGCCGTGGCCGCGCCCGAAGGCTTTGACTGGCCGCGCGCCGCCCGCGCGGGCAGCCGCATCACCGTGGCCACCAAGTACACCAGCATCGCGCGCGATTTTTTTGCCGACAAGGGCATGCACGTGGACATCGTCAAGCTCTACGGCAGCATGGAGCTGGCCCCGCTCATTGGCCTGGCCGATGCCATCGTCGATCTGGTCAGCACCGGCAAAACGCTCAAGGCCAACCACCTGGCCGAAGTCGAGCACATCATGGACATCAGCGCCCGCCTGGTCGTCAACCAGGCCGCGCTCAAGCTCAAGGCCACGGCCATCCGGCCCATCATTGATGCCTTTGCGCAGGCGGTGGGCAAGGACCCGGGGCAACAGCCCTCCTGAAAGCCATGCGCGTGACCACGCGATGCGGCTGCGGCAAAGGCGGAAGCGGCGCTGCGCAGCGCGCGTCCGCATGGGCGGATAGCCCCTCCTTGACGCCCATGTTGCCCATGTGCACAAGGCCAAAGCCAGGTTAAAGGCCTCAAGGGCACGGCATAAAAGAGCGGCGTCAGGACACAGCCGGGTGAGACAATCGCCATCTGCGCGCTGGCGCATGCGGCGCGCCTGGACGGTATCTTTTCATTTGGCTGCTCCCATGTCTTCTGCCCTCACCGCTATCCCCTTGCGCCTGTCTACCGATCAGCCGGATTTCGAGCAACAGTTTGCCCAGCGCCTGCACTGGAGCGCCGAGCAGGACGAGGCCATTGAGCTGCGGGTCAAAAGCATCCTGGCCGACGTGCGCACGCGCGGCGATGCGGCGGTGCTGGAATACACCGCCCGCTTTGACGGCCTGAAAGCCGCCCGCATGGCCGATCTGCAACTGAGCGCTGACGAGCTGCAAGCCGCCTTTGACGGCCTGCCCCTGGATCAGCGCGAAGCCCTCACGCAAGCGGCCGCACGCATTCGCCGCTACCACGAGTGGCAAAAAAAGCAGGGCGGCGAAACTGCTACCTACCGCGATGACGATGGCACCTTGCTGGGCCAGAAGGTCACGCCGCTGGACCGCGTGGGCATTTACGTGCCCGGCGGCAAGGCCGCCTACCCCAGCAGCGTGCTGATGAACGCCATTCCGGCCCACGTGGCAGGTGTGGGCGAGATCGTCATGGTCGTGCCCACCCCCGGCGGCGAGAAAAACCCCCTGGTGTTGGCCGCCGCGCACGTGGCCGGTGTCAGCCGCGCCTTCACCCTGGGCGGCGCGCAGGCCGTGGCGGCGCTGGCCTATGGCACGGCCACCATCCCCAGGGTGGACAAGATCACCGGCCCGGGCAACGCCTACGTGGCCAGCGCCAAAAAGCACGTGTTTGGCCAGGTGGGCATCGACATGATTGCCGGCCCCAGCGAAATTCTGGTGCTGGCCGATGGCAGCACCCCGCCCGATTGGGTGGCCATGGATTTGTTCAGCCAGGCCGAGCACGACGAGCTGGCGCAAAGCATTTTGCTGTGCCCTGATGCGGCCTACATCGACGCGGTGCAAGCCGCCATGGACCGCCTGCTGCCCGAGATGCCGCGCGCGGCCATCATCGCCAAAAGCCTGAGCGGGCGCGGTGCGCTCATCCACACCCGGCACATGGAAGAAGCCTGCGCCATCAGCAACCGCATCGCGCCCGAGCACCTGGAAATCTCCAGCCGCCAGCCGCAGCGCTGGGAGCCGCTGCTCAAGCACGCGGGCGCCATCTTTTTGGGGGCCTACACCAGCGAGTCCTTGGGCGACTACTGCGCTGGCCCCAACCACGTGCTGCCCACCAGCGGCACCGCGCGCTTTTCCAGCCCGCTGTCGGTGTACGACTTTCAAAAGCGCAGCAGCCTGATTGAAGTGAGTGCGCAAGGCGCCCAAACCCTGGGCCGCATCGCCAGCACCCTGGCCCACGGCGAAGGCTTGCAGGCCCACGCACGGGCGGCGGAAATGCGGCTGGCGTAAAAGGCTGCGCCAGAGACCAGGCGCAGCCCTGTGGCCGCTGAAGGGCAATGGCCCGTTGCGCTTTCGGGAAAACCTTTTTAAAGCCCGTCGGCATCTAAAGTCTTTGGGCATCAAAAAGGCCGTTTGCGCATGACGGACGCGCGCAAGCAGCTATTGTTTTTAAAGCGCCATGCCCCTTCCCCCTTTGGGGGAAGGCTGGGATGGGGGTACGCGGCGCGTCACTTGCGCAGTGCCGCCCTCATATCGCGTCAAGGCGTCCTGCCCACGCAGGCGCGCATCCCAGACGAAATCAAAACACCCCCATCGCCATCCCCGCCGCCAGCGCCGCGCCCAGATCGGCTGCGCTTTGCAGGAGCTCGGGTGCCAATTGCTTGGGCGCGGCAATGGCCTCGGGGGTTTGCGCATGGGTGCAGACGATGAGCGCGGGCGCGGCCGCCTTCAGGCGCCAGCCGGTGGCAATGCGCTCGATCTGCCGCGCGGCGCCCTGGCCGTCGCTGCCCGCGCACACCAAGCTGGCGTAGGCGCGACCTTCAATGCGGCCCAGCGCGGGGTAGTAGCAGCGGTCGAAAAAATCTTTCATCAGCCCGGCCATGCTGGCCAGGTTCTCAGGGGTGGCAAACACGTAGGCCTGCGCGCCCAGCACGTCGGCCGGGCCTGCCTGCGGCGCGTGCAGCAGGCGCACTTGCACGCTGGCCGCATCACGCGCGCCGCGCGCGGCCGCTTGGGCCAGCTGCAAGGTGGCGCCGGTCATGGAGTGATAGACGATGAGCAGGGTTTTCATGGGGTACGCGCCTTGGCGGCCTGAAAAGAAAATACTACAAAAATAGTAGCTTAAAACATATGAACAACGCGCGCAAATGGCATTTTTTGCTTAATTCCCTGCCAGGCTTTTATGCGCGCGTGCCCGGCGCTACGATGCAGGCTCCATGAACACCCGCATCGTCATCATTGGCGGTGGCGCCATTGGCAGCGCCATTGCATGTGCCTTGACGGCGCCGCATGCGCAAGCGCATGCGGCGCTGGACGTCATCGTGCTGGAGCGTGATTTCTCCTATGCGCGGGCCTCGTCGGCGCTATCGGCCTCTTCCATCCGGCAGCAGTTTTCCACGGCCATCAACATGGCGATTTCGCGCCACGGCATTGACGTGCTGCGCGCCTTGCCCAGCGTGGGGCTGCATGAGGGCGGTTATCTGTATCTGGCCACACCGGCGGGTGAGCGCACGATGCGGCGCAACCACACCCTGCAACGCGCGCAAGGGGCAGATGTGGCCCTGCTGCCGCCCGAGCAGTTGCGCACGCGCTTTCCCTGGCTGAGCACCGATGATGTGGCGCTGGGGTCGCTGGGCTTGTCGGGCGAGGGCTGGTTTGACGGCTACAGCCTGCTGCAAGCGTTTCGCGGCCAGGCGCGGGCACAAGGCGCGCGCTATGTGCAGGCCGAGGCCTCAGGGCTGGAGATGGTGGCCGGCGCGGCGCCTGCCCGCGTGCGGGCGGTGGCGCTGGCCACGGGCGAGCGCCTGCCCTGCGACGCCGTGGTGAACGCAGCCGGGCCATGGGCACGCCAGGTGGCTGCCTGGGCAGAGATTGATTTGCCGGTGTTCGCCCGTCGGCGCACGGTGTTTCACGTCACCTGCCCTGCGCCGCTGCCGGGCTGCCCGCTGCTGATTGATCCCTCAGGCATCTGGCTGCGGCCAGAAGGGACGGGCTTTATCACCGGTTTTGCGCCTGCGCCCGATGCCGATGCCAACGACCTGCCGCTGGATGCGCCTGAGCATGCGGCGTTTGAAGATTTCGTCTGGCCCACGCTGGCCGCGCGCATTCCGGCCTTCGAGGCGCTGCGCATGCAGCGCGCCTGGGCGGGGTATTACGAGATGAACGTGTTTGACCACAACGCCATCGTGGGCTTGCACCCGGCATGCGAGAACCTGTATTTCGCCAATGGTTTTTCAGGTCATGGCCTGCAACAGTCGCCAGCGGTCGGGCGCGGTGTCGCAGAGCTGATCCGGCATGGGCGCTACCAGACGCTGGACATGTCTGCGCTGGGCTGGGCGCGGGTGCTGGCTGGCCAGCCGCTGCTGGAACAAAACGTGATCTGAATGCCTTGGCGCCCGGGGATACATGGATCAGCCGCCAGGCATGAAAAAAGCGCCCAATGGGCGCTTTTTCAAATGTGCATGCCTGTCGGCTGCATTTTCAGGCAATCAAAAAAGCCTCGCGGTTCTTGCCTTCAATCCATTTGGGGGCTTTGCCGCGGCCGGTCCAGGTTTGGCCGGTGGCAGGGTCGCGGTATTTAGGGGCGACTTTGCCGCCAGCACGGGGGCTTGCAGCGCGGCGGCCAGCGCCGGGAAATACGTCTTTGGCTTCCAGGCCATATTCGTCAACAATACGGCGCACCTGAGCCACGGCGTCAGCAATTTCACGCTTGCGAGCTTCTTCGATTTGTACCGCCAATGCCTGTTGCTGTTGCAGGAGCTCTTTGTAAGTTGCCATGCTTTGCATCTCCAAAAGGGGTTATTTAAGTGCAATAAATATAGCACATGCTTTGTTTTTTCAGCGCCCCAAATGTCACGATTTTTTTAAGTGTCCTGCGGCGGGGCCGGACGGGCCAGCACTTTGTCGATACGGCGGCCTTCCATTTCAGCCACTTGAAATAGCCAGCCAGCAGCCTCGATTTCGTCGCCCACGTTGGGCAGATGCCCGGCTTCAGCCAGCAGCAGGCCCGCCACGGTGTTGTAGCGGCCTTTGTCCTCGCGCGGCAGGGTGTCGATGGCCAGGCGTGCTTTGAGCTCGCTGATGGGCATCAGCCCTTCGAGCAGCCAGGTGCCGCCTTCGAGCGGCGTTGCCCAGGCATCAATATGGGCGCCGGGTTTCAATTCGCCGGTAATGGCCTCGAGTAAATCGCGAGGGGTCATCAGCCCTTGCACGACGCCATACTCGTCCACCACAAACATCATGCGGCCCGATTTGTCGCGCAACTGCTCCAGCATTTCCAGCCCGCTCAGGGTTTCGGGCACGAAAGCGGCGGCGGCAGCGTGTTTTTCCAGCAGGTCAGGCGCCTGGCGCCCCAGCGAAAGCAGGTGCGCCACGGAAATAATGCCGATGACTTCTTCCAGGCTTTCCCGGCAGACGGGATACCACGAGTGAGCGCCTTTTTCTCCCTTGGCAGCCACGAAATCCAGCGCCTGCGCCACGGTCAGGCTGGCGTCCAGCCATTCAATATCGCCGCGCGGCACCATCATGGAGGTCAAAGGCCGGTCGTCCAGATGAAACACGTTGCGCACCATCTGGTGTTCGTGTTCTTCTATCAGGCCGGCGTCCACCCCTTCTTCCAAACTGGCGGTGATTTCCTCGGCAGTGACAGCGCGGGCGCTGTTTTCATCAATGCGCAGGAGTTTGAGCACGCCTTTGGTACACACCGACAGCAGGGCCACGAAAGGTTTGGCCACCGTGGCCAGCCAGGTCATGGGCTGGGCGATCCAGCGGGCCACGGCCTCGGGAAACATCTGGCCGATGCGCTTGGGCACCAACTCGCCAAAGATGATGGTGGTGAAGGTGATGCTGACCACCACGATGGCAGTGGCCGCAACGGAGGCCACGCCTTCGCTCAGCCCGCGCGCACCCAGCCATGCGGCCAGCGGGGCGCTGAAGGCTGCCTCGCCCACGATGCCGTTGAGCATGCCGATGGAGGTGATGCCCACCTGCACGGTGGAGAGAAACTGCGTGGGCTGCTCCATCAGCCTGAGCGCGGCAGCGGCGCCTTTGTCGCCACTTTCTTCCATGGCGGCCAGGCGCGCCTTGCGGCTGGATGCCACGGCCAGCTCCGACATGGCAAAAGCGCCGTTGAGCAAGGTGAGAAAAACGATGAGCAGCAGGTCCATGAAAGGGCGCAGGGCGCGCTGGGACAGCGCGCGGGCGGTGGACAATCCGGGGCATGGAACTCTACCTGATTGGCGATGTGCAAGGCTGCGATGCGGCTCTGGGCCGACTGCTGGATGAAGTGGGCTTTTCCCCCAGCCGCGACCGGCTGGTGGTGCTGGGCGATCTGGTCAACCGCGGCCCGGACTCGCTGGCCGTGCTGCGCCGGCTAATGGCGCTGGGCGATGCCGCCACCTGCCTGCTGGGCAACCACGACCTGCACCTGCTGGCCGTGGCGCAGGGCGTGCGCAAGCCGCACCGCAGCGACACGCTGCACGGCATCTTGCAAGCGCCTGACCGCGATGCGCTGATCGACTGGCTGCGCCAGCGCCCGCTGGCCTGGCGCGAGCGCGGGGTGCTGATGGTGCATGCGGGCGTGCTACCCGCGTGGACGGCCGAGCGCACCTTGCAGCTGGCCGCCGAGGTGCAGGCCGTGCTGCGCGGCGCGGACTGGGGCGTGTTCTTGCACCAGATGTACGGCAACGAGCCCGCGCAGTGGCACGACGGCCTGCAAGGCGCAGCACGCCTGCGCGTGATCGTCAACGCGCTCACGCGGCTGCGTCTGTGCACGGCGGACGGGCGCATGGATTTCGACACCAAGGACAGCCAGGGCGCTGCGGGCGCACCCGATGGCTACATGCCCTGGTTCGATGTGCCGGGCCGCCGCACGGCCGCAGACGTGGTGGCGTTTGGCCATTGGTCCACGCTGGGCTGGCTGGACCGCCCGGACGTGATCTCGCTGGATACCGGCTGCGTGTGGGGCGGCGCGCTCAGCGCGTTGCGGCTGGGTGAAAACGGGCGCAGCCGCACACTCCTGCAGGTGCGCTGCCCGCAAGCGCAGGTGCCCGGGTGAAGGGCGCCGCCTTCGCCCGCACAGGCACGGGCACGCGTGATGCCGCAGGCATGCAGCGCCTGGCGCTGGGCCTGCTGCTGCTGATGGCCGCGCTGTACGTGCTGGCCCTGACGCAGCAAGCGCGCCAGCCCGCGTGGGCCTGGGTCGCCGCGTTTGCCGAAGCGGCCATGGTGGGCGCCATTGCCGACTGGTTCGCGGTGGTCGCCCTGTTTCGCCATCCGCTGGGCCTGCCCATACCGCACACGGCCATCATTCCGGCAGGCAAGCAGCGCATTGGCGAGAACCTGGGGCAGTTCATCACCACCCACTTTCTGTCGCAGGCGCAGGTCATGGACAAACTGCGCGAGCTGGACGTGGCCGCGCGTGTGGCGGCGTGGCTGTCGCGTCCCGAAAACGCCGCGCGCGTAGCCACCCACTTGCTGGACGTGGGCCGCTGGGCCACAGGGGCGCTGCGCGATGCGCGCGTGCAGCAGTTCGTCACCGGCCTGGCCCGGCGCGGGCTGGCACAGATCGACATCACGCGCCTGAGCGGCCAGGTGCTGCAAGCCATGACGCACGAGCGCCGCCACCAGCAGCTGCTCGATGCGGCCCTGCTGCAACTGGCGCGCCTGCTGGGCGAAGACACGGTGCAGGACACCATCAGCGACGCCATCGCGCGCGAGGTGCGCGCGCTGAAGTACGTGGGGCTTGACCAGGTGGCCGCGCGGCTGGCCACGCGCAAGGTCGTGGCCATCACCGCCCACACCATCATCGACATGGCGCAAGACCCGCAGCACGCACTGCGCCTGCGCTTTGACCATGTGGCAGCAGACTTTGTCGAGCGGCTCAAAAGCGATGAGGCCTTGCACGCGCGCGGCGAGCGCCTGAAAGCCGAGCTGCTGGCCAGCCCCGCCGTGGGCCAGTATGTGAATGCACTGTGGGGCGAGCTGCTGGACTGGCTGCACGACGACATGGGCCGCGCTGACTCCAGCATCCGCCAGCGCATCGAGCAGGCAGCGCACTCGCTGGGCGAGCGGCTGGCGGGCGACGCGCACATGCGCGGCTGGATCAACGGCCAGTTGCAGGCCGCTGCACCCGCCCTCATTGACCGCTGGCGCGAGGACATCCGCCGCTACATCGCCGCGCGCGTGCAGGCATGGGACACGCGCGAGATGAGCGAGGAGCTGGAGCGCCACATCGGGCGCGACTTGCAGTTCATCCGCATCAACGGCACGCTGGTAGGCGGACTGGTGGGGCTGTGCCTTCATGCCATCACGCAGTGGGCAATGGTATAAATGCTATTTATTTAATAGCTTAAAACCATTACCAGTTGCGCGCAAATGGCATTTTTATTCACTATCCTTGACGCAGACGCCCTGCTGCTGGCCGCCCGCCCTGCCGACACATCCTTTCCGATCTGCCATGCCCAAGCCGGATAAACCACCCCCGACAGTCTCTGCCGAAGGCGTGCAGCTGCGCCGCCGGCTGGCGCAGCTGCTGTGGCGGGCCGTGGCCGTGCTCAGTCTGGGACTGGGGCTGGCGGGCGCGCTGATACCTGTGGTGCCCACGGTGCCTTTCGTGCTGCTGTCGGCCTGGGCTGCGGGCAAGGGCTGGCCCGCGTTTGAACGCTGGCTGCTTCAGCACCCCACACTGGGCCCGCCCGTGCGGCACTGGCGCGAGCGCGGGGCCGTGCCGCGCCGCGCCAAATGGGCCAGCACTCTGATGATGACCGCCAGCGCCGTAGGCTTGCAGTTTGTGCCCGGCGTCGCGCTTTGGCTGCGCATTGCCGTGCCTGCGGTGATGGCGGCCGTGGCGCTGTGGCTCTGGCAGCGGCCCGATGCGTGAGGCCGCCCAGGCGCGCCATGCGCCAGGCCAGAGTGCTTAAACCCCGCGCGCGCGGTCGGCGGCAAATTGCGCGGCAAAGGCGCTTAAGGCACCCGCGTCCAGCGCGTCGCGCACTTGCTGCATCAGGTTCAGGTAGTAGTGCAGGTTGTGCACCGTGGCCAGCATGGGCGCCAGCATTTCGCCGCAGCGCTCCAGGTGGTGCAGGTAGGCGCGGCTAAAGCCTTCGCGCCCGCCTTGCGCCCAGGGCACGCCGCTTGCGCCGGCGCAGGCGTAGCAGGTGCAGGTTTCGTCAATGGGGCGGGGATCGTTCTTGTGCCGCGCGTTGCGGATTTTCAAATCGCCAAAGCGGGTGAAGTAGTGGCCGTTGCGCGCGTTGCGCGTGGGCATGACGCAGTCGAACATGTCCACACCCTGCTGCACGCCAAACACCAGGTCTTCAGGCGTGCCCACGCCCATCAGGTAACGCGGCTTGTGGGTGGGCAGGCGGTGCGGGGTGTGGGCGGTGATGCGCTGCATGTCCTCTTTGGGCTCGCCCACGCTCACGCCGCCCACGGCGTAGCCGGGAAAGTCCATGTCCACCAGGGCTTCGAGGGACTCTTGCCGCAGGTGCTCGAACATGCCGCCTTGCACGATGCCAAAGAGGGCGTTGGGGTTTTCAAGCCGCGCAAATTCGGCCTGGCAGCGCTTGGCCCAGCGCAAAGACAGTTCCATGCTGGCGCGCGCTTCGCGCTCGGTGGTGATGTGGCCCTGGGTTTCGTAAGGCGTGCACTCGTCAAACTGCATGACGATGTCGCTGTTCAGCACGGTCTGGATTTGCATGCTCACCTCGGGGGTGAGAAAGAGCTTGTCGCCATTGACCGGGCTGGCAAAGCGCACGCCTTCTTCGCTGATCTTGCGCATTTGCCCCAGGCTCCAGACCTGAAAGCCGCCTGAATCGGTGAGGATGGGCTTGTGCCAGTTTTCAAACGCGTGCAGGCCACCAAAGCTGCGCATCACGTCCAGCCCCGGGCGCATCCACAAATGAAAGGTGTTGCCCAGGATGATTTGCGCGCCCATTTCGTGCAGGCTGCGGGGCATGACGCCCTTGACGGTGCCGTAGGTGCCCACCGGCATGAAGATGGGGGTTTGCACCACGCCGTGGTTGAGCGTCAGGCGGCCCCGGCGTGCGTGGCTGGCGGGGTCGGTGGCAAGCAGCTCGAAGCGAAGCATGGGGCTTAGGCAGGTTTGCGGGCGATGACCAGAAAGCCTGGCACGGGCTGGCCTGCTTCCAGCCGCAGCGAAGGCAGCTGCTCGATGCGCACGTCGTCAAACCCGGCCTCGCGGCACAGGCGCTGCACATGCGATGCCTTGTGCGCAAAGCGGTTGCTGGGGCGCAGCACCCAGTCGGCCTCGTCTTCTGCCGCGGTTTCGCAGGAAAAGATGAAGTGTCCGCTGGGCTTGAGAATGCGCAGCGCATCGGGGATGACAGGCGCCAGATCGCCCACGTAAATCAGCGTGTCCAGGCAGGCAATGGCCTCGTAATGCGCGCTGGGCGTGTCCCGCAGCGCGTCCAGCAGATTGACGATGTGAAAGCGCGAATACACCCGGTGGCGTATGGCCTGATCGATCATCTTTTCCGACAGGTCCACACCGATCATGTGCCCTCGGATCGGCCCCAGGCACATGCCCAGCAGGCCCGTGCCGCAGCCCAGATCCAGCAGGTTGAACACGCGGTCGGGGTACAGCGCCAGCAGGCGATCAGCCGCCAATTGCGGCACGCGGTATTGCAGATCGCGCACCAGGTGCGCGTCAAAGCTGGCGGCCTGCCGGTCGAACATCTCAGCCACCATGGTCGGGGGCAATTGGGGGGCCTGCCCATGTGCCATGCCGTGCCAGTAGCGCACCTGCTCATCGTCGGGGTGGCGGGCCAGCAGTTCATCGGCCAGGCGGCGCGCGTCACTGGCCTGGCCGGCCTGGTGCAGCAGGCTGACCAGGCCCAGCTGCGCCTCGTAACGCCCCGGCTCGCGCGCCAACACGTCCTCGTAAGCCTGGCGGGACGGCCCGAAATCCTGCAAATCCAGCAACTGCTGGGCCAGCACCAGCCGCACCATGACATCGTCCGGGTCGATGGCCAGCGCCTGCCGGGCCCAGGCCACGGCTTGCTCACGCTCCACAGCCTTGCCTGCCACCCCCAGCGCCATGCGCAGCACCTGCATGTCCTGCGCTGCCTGTGCCACGGCCTGGCGGGCATGTTGCATGGCCTCGGCATACGCCCCCTGATTGACCAGCAGGCGCGCCAGCTCTATCAGCGCCACAGGCCACTGCGGCTCCAGCGCCACCGCGCGGCGTGCAGCCTGCACCGCCCCGTCCAACTGGCCGCCCTGCTCTGCCAGCCGCATGCCCAGCAGGGCAATGCGTGCATCGCGCGGGCGCTGGGCCTGCGCGGCATTGAGCGCCTGCGCCGCTTCTTGCAGCTGCCCCTGGGCAATCTGCTGGCGAATGCGCTGCAAAAGCTGGGTGAACGGGTCGTTGGGAATGGTGTGCTGAGACATAGACATGAAGCAAAAGACCGGCCAGCCGTTGGGCCAAAGGGCGAAATTATCCCCCGGCCCTGCCCCTTCACACCCGCGTCAGCCACATGGCGTCGCCATAGCTGAAAAAGCGGTAGCGCTGGGCCACGGCGTGGCGGTACAGGGCCATCACGCGCTCATAGCCGGCAAAGGCGCTGACCAGCATCATCAGCGTGCTGCGCGGCAGGTGAAAGTTGGTGACGAGCGCGTCCACCACCTGAAAGCCAAAGCCGGGGGTGATGAAGATGCCGGTGTCGCCGCTGGCGGCGCCGCTTTGCGCCCAGCTCTCCAGCGTGCGCACGCTGGTGGTGCCCACGGCCACCACGCGGCCGCCGCGCGCGCGGCAGTCGGCAATGGCTTGCAGCGTTTGGGGCGGCAGGTGGTAGCGCTCGCGGTGCATCACGTGCTCGGTCAGGTTTTCCGTCTTGACGGGCTGAAAGGTGCCCGCGCCCACGTGCAGGGTGACAAAGGCGCGCTGCACGCCCAGCGCGTCGATCTGCGCCAGCAGCGCCTCATCAAAATGCAGCGCCGCCGTGGGCGCGGCCACGGCGCCGGGGTTTTTGGCAAACACGGTCTGGTAGCGCGCCGCGTCCTGGGCCGAGTCGGCGTGCGTGATGTAGGGCGGCAGCGGCACGTGGCCGTGCGCGGCCATCAGCGCGTAGGCGTCGCCGTCCAGGCGCAGGTGAAACAGCGGCCCGCTGGCATCGGGCCAGCGGCCCAGCAGCTCGGCGTCAAAGCCGCCGTCCATGCGCAGCACGGCGCCGGGCGGGGGCTTTTTGCTGACCTTCATGTGCGCGGCCACGCTGCCGTCGGGCAGCACGCGCTCGATCAGCAGCTCCAGCCGGCCGCCGCTGGGCTTGTGGCCAAACAGGCGGGCTTTGACCACCTGCGTGTCGTTGAACACCACCAGATCGCCCGCGCGCAGCAGCGCCGGCACATCGCGAAAAACGCGGTCCACCGGCTGCGGGCCGCTGCCGTCCAGCAGGCGCGAGGCGCTGCGCTCGGGCGCAGGGTGCTGGGCAATCAGCTCGGGCGGCAGGTCAAAGTCAAAGTCGCTGGTGGTGTGGCGCGCAGGCATGGGCGGGTATTTACAAGGGCAGGCAGCAGGGCAGAGATTGTGGCCGCTGCGGCCCTACCGCGCGGGCAGAATGCGGGGCATGAAACAGCATGGCAGGGCAGGCGAAGGGGGCGCCCCCGCCGCAGAAGGCGGCGCGGGCGCGGCTGGCTGCGCCCTGGGGCCCTTCAGTTTTGTGCGCGGCGAGGGCGAGCTGTTTCGCCACATCATGGGCGCCGACTGGCTGCGCCTGCACCCGGACATCCGCCGCCGGTTCGAGAAAAACCC
>JAUNHQ010000096.1 GCA_030535425.1 Pseudomonadota bacterium
GTGCACGTGGCCGAAATGGTGATCGAGCGCGCCAAGCGCCTGGTGGAGCTGAAAAAAGACGTGGTGATCCTGCTGGACTCCATCACCCGCTTGGCCCGCGCCTACAACAACGTCGTGCCCTCCAGCGGCAAGGTGCTCACCGGCGGCGTGGACGCCAACGCCCTGCACCGCCCCAAGCGTTTTCTGGGTGCTGCGCGCAACGTGGAAGAAGGCGGCAGCCTGACCATCATCGCCACTGCGCTGATCGACACCGGCAGCAAAATGGACGAGGTGATCTTTGAAGAATTCAAGGGCACCGGCAACAGCGAAATCCACCTGGATCGGCGCCTGTATGAAAAGCGCGTGTTCCCCAGCATCCAGCTCAACCGCAGCGGCACCCGCCGCGAAGAGCTGCTGCTGCCGCCTGAAATCCTGCAGAAAACCCGCATCCTGCGCCAGTTCATGTACAACATGGACGAGATCGAAGCCATGGAAATGGTCATCAAGAGCATGAAGGCCACCAAGACCAACGTGGACTTCTTCGACATGATGCGCCGGGGCGGCTAACCCCAGGTACGGCGGCAGCAAACTCTTTCATCTCGCATCCCAGCCGCCGCTCAGATGACGCAGACCCCATGCCTCATCGCCCTGCAAGCTACCGCGCTATAATGCTGAGTTTTCGCGGAAAGTACGCTGGATGGGCCAGCGCGGCTGCCGCAGCGTCATCCAGAGGATTTTTGACCATGCGTGAAGGCATTCACCCCGACTACCGCGAAGTGCTGTTCGTTGACCTGTCCAACGGTTTCAAGTTCGTCACCCGCTCCTGCGTGAACACCAAGGAAACCGAGACGTTCGAGGGCAAGGAATACCCCCTGTACAAGCTGGACACCTCCAGCGAGTCACACCCTTTCTACACCGGCACGCAAAAATCGGTGGACAACATGGGTGGCCGTGTGGAGAAGTTCCGCAACCGCTACGGCAAAGTCGCCCGTTGATACCCGCATGCCAGGCCTTGTCAGCAGCCTGGCCTGACGCGCACCCAAGCAGCACGGCCACCGTGCTGCTTTTTTTTGCATGCGGCCGTCGTGACTGCCGCCCGGTGACAATGGGCGGCCTTGCCTTTTCCCACACGCCTTGAACCAGCCCAGCCCCGCCATCGTTTCCCAGGATGCCGTGCGCCGCTTGCCGCGCTGGGCCTTGCTCTTGCTGTGCCTGGCCTACGTGATCCCCGGCTACGTGGGACGTGCGCCGTGGAAAAACGCCGATATCGCCGCATTCGGCTACATGCTTGAGCTGGCTGGCACCGCCCCTGGCCACACTTGGCTGACTCCCACGCTGATGGGCCAGCCCGCCGACACCTCTGCCCTGCTGCCTTACTGGCTGGGTGCCTGGGCCATGCAATGGGCTCCTGCCTGGCTGGCGCCAGAGCTTGCCGTGCGCATCCCATTTGCGCTCATGCTGGCTGGCACGCTCACGGCCACCTGGTACACCGTCTACTACCTCGCTCGCCATCGCACGGCACAGCCCGTGGCCTTTGCTTTTGGTGGCGAAGCCAATGTCACCGACTACGCCCGTGCCTTGGCCGATGGCGGCTTGCTGGCACTGATCGCCACGCTGGGGCTGGCGCAGTTCTCACACGAGACCACGCCTGCGCTGGCCCAGTTGTTCTTTGGCACGCTGGTGTTCTATGGACTGGCTGCCCTGCGCTTTCATCCGCTGGGCGCGGCTGCCGCCCTGCTGGCGGGTCTGCCGGGTCTGACGCTCTCGGGGGCACCCGGCACGGCCTTGCTGTATGGCGGCATCGTGTGCGCCGCAGCCCTGCTGCCCGGCGTGGCCGACCTGACACCGCGCCTGCGCCTGCTGGCCGTCACAGTACTGCTGGTGGCACTGGGCACATGCATGGCACTGGTCACTTCGCTGGATTTGCTGCGCTGGCAACTGGCGCCCATGCGCACGCAAGGCAGCGAATGGCGCTCACTGGGGCGGCTGTACCTGTGGTTCACCTGGCCCGTCTGGCCCCTGGTGCTGTGGACGCTGTGGCGCTGGCGCCGTCAGTTGCCGCGCCTGCGCCAGCACCGCCACCTGGGTCTGCCCCTGCTCATCGCCAGTGTGCCGCTGGCCGCCACCCTGGCCACGCGCGCGGGTGATCGCGCCCTGCTGCTGGCGCTGCCTGCGCTGGCTGCGCTGGCGGCATTCGCCTTGCCCACTTTCAAGCGCGGCATGGCCGCGCTCATCGACTGGTTCACCTTGCTGTTCTTTACGGGCTGGGCCATCGTCATCTGGGTGGTGTGGGTCGCCATGCAAACTGGCGTGCCCGCCAAACCGGCTGCCAACGTGGCCAAGCTCGCACCCGGTTTCGAGCCGGTGTTCCAGTGGCCCGCCTTTGTGGCGGCACTGCTGGGCACGCTGGCCTGGGTGGCGCTGGTGCGCTGGCGCACGGGGCGGCACCGCACGGCGCTGTGGAAAAGCTTGGTGCTGCCCGCCGCAGGTGCCGTGCTGTGCTGGCTGCTGCTGATGACGCTGTGGCTGCCCGCGCTGGACTATGGGCGCAGCTTTGCTCCACAAATGCGCCAGGTGCGCCAGATCGTGGGCGACAGCCCTTGTGTGCTGGTGCATGGCCTGGGCTCGCCCCAGGTAGCAGCGGTGCGCTTTCATGGCGGCTGGCAGCCCATGCCTGCCCATGGGCAAGCGGCCTGCCCTTGGCTGCTGGTGGATGTGGATGCCTTGTCCAGCCTGCCCGCAGCCGTGCCGTCTGGACACTGGCAAGAAGTCGCGCGCGTGCGCCGCCCCACCGATGACAACGAAACGCTGGTGATTTACCGCCCGTCAGGCTCGCAAGAGCCTTGAACGGCGACTTGGCCAATGGATGCCACCCTTTTGAATCCAAGTAAAAAATGGCATTTGCGCTTTATTTACAAGGGTTTTAAGCTATTTTATTAATAGCATCCAACCTCAAAGCAAGCACTTACGCCGCCAGGGCCAACACCAGGGCGCTTTCATCCATCTCCGCAATCACGCGGCTGCCGGCGCGCAGGCGGTTGGGGCGCTGGGCAAAGCCCACCAGTTGCTGCCCGCCTGCCAGCGTCAAGGTCACTTCGTCAAGCCCGCTGCCGCGCGAAAGCGCCAGCACCTTGCCATGCAGCAGGTTGAGGTCTGCGGCATCGGCAGATGTTGCAGCGGGTGTTGCGTCGGCACACACGCGCACGGCGGTGGCCTTGCACAAGGCCAGCAGGCCCAGGCCCGGCGCCAGGCCCAGCAGCTCGGCGCTCTCGCGCGTGATACGCGAGGCCAGCACATCGCCTGCCCCCTGCCCTTCGATGGTCAGTGTCACGCGCACCAGCGGATCGCGCATGCCCTGGCTGTGCAGCCCGGTGACGATGGCACGCAGGTGGTTGCGCATGCTGGTGCGCGGGCCGGTGATGGCGCCGCTGCTCAGCTCGCCACTGCCGGGGGCGCCGTTGTTGAAGCGCGCCAGCACATCGCGCCTTGCCGCATCCATCTGCGCCGCCGCATCCAGCAGGCGCTGGCCAGCGGCTGTCAGGCGGGCTCCACCGCCGCCAGCGCCACCCACGCTGCTATCGACCAGCGGCTCGCCAGCCAGGTTGGTGAGGGTGTGGATGGCTTGCCAGGCAGCCTTGTAGCTGATGCCCGCGCTGCGCGCAGCTTGCGAGATGGAGCCGTGCCGCGCCACCAGATGCAGGATTTCCAGGCGCTTGTCCGCCTGGGCGTAACCCATGGCGCGCGCCGACAACAACACTTGCTTGACCATGGCCTGGCATTGTGGCGCAAGCGCCAAGCCTGCCCTGCGTGGGCGGGCAGGCGATAGACAAGGCGTTACACTCGTTATCCCTATGAGGAATAGCGATGCCTGCATGCCGCAGGCGATGTGCCGTTTCCCCCTTGCTGTCCTGTTTTTCAAGGAGTTTTTGCATGCCTTCCCGTTTTCGCCGCCTGTTGGCGCTGACCGCTGTTTTGGCCCTGAGCAGTGTGGCTGGCCTTGCCCGCGCCGAGGTGGTGCAGGTGGCCGTGGCCGCCAACTTTACCGAGCCAGCCAAGGCGCTGGCCGCCGTGTTCGAGAAGACCACCGGCCACCAGGCCAAGCTGTCTTTTGGCGCCACAGGAGCTTTTTATTCGCAGATCAAGAATGGCGCGCCCTTTGACGTGCTGCTGGCCGCCGACGATGAGCGCCCCAAGCGCCTGGAAGCCGAAGGCGATGCGGTGCCCGGTTCGCGCTTTACCTATGCCGTGGGCCAACTCGTGCTGTGGTCGGCCAAGCCTGGCTTTGTGGATGGCAAGGGCCAGGTGCTCAAGAACGGCCAGTTCAACAAGCTGTCGATTGCCAACCCCAAGAACGCGCCCTATGGCGCCGCTGCCGTGCAGGCCATGGAAAAAATGGGCCTGACCGCGCCGCTGCAGCCCAAGCTGGTAACGGGCGAGAGCATTGGCCAAGCCTACAACTTCATCGCCACGGGCAATGCAGAGCTGGGCTTTGTGGCCATGTCGCAGGTATTGCAAGGCGGCGAGCTGAAAAGCGGCTCCATGTGGGTGGTGCCCGCTGCGTTGCATGACCCTATCGTGCAGGATGCGATCATTCTCAAGCGCGCCGCCGGCAACCCTGCCGCGCAGGCCTGGATGGCGCTGCTGCGCAGCCCCGAAACCAAGACCTTCATCCGCGGCTTTGGCTATTCGACCCCATAAGACCCCATCAGCACCTGTGCCGATGACGCTGCCGCGCCGCGCTTTGCGCCATCTTTTCTGCCACCTGCGGGGTGCTGCCCATGCTTGACGCTGCGGGCTGGGCGGCCGTGCGCCTGTCGGTCGAGCTGGCCCTGATCACCACCCTGATCCTGCTGCTGGCTGGCACGCCGCTGGCCTGGTGGCTGGCGCGCGGGCGCTCGCGCTGGCGCACGCCACTGCGCGTCATGGTGGCGCTGCCGCTGGTGCTGCCGCCTTCGGTGTTGGGGTTTTACCTGCTCGTGGCCATGGGGCCGCATGGCCCGCTGGGGCACATCACCCACGCGCTGGGCTGGGGCACGCTGGCCTTCAGCTTCTGGGGGCTGCTGCTGGGCTCGCTGGTGTATTCGCTGCCCTTTGTGGTGCAGCCGCTGGTCACGGCGTTTGAGTCGTTTGGCGACCGTCCGCTGGAAGCAGCCGCCACGCTGCGCGCCAGCCCGCTGGCCGCGTTCTGGCATGTGGCGGTACCGCTGGCGCGGCCTGGCTACCTGACCGGGGCCGTGATGGGCTTTGCACACACGCTGGGCGAGTTTGGCGTGGTGCTGGTGATCGGCGGCAACATCCCAGGGCAGACCCGCACCATCGCCGTGCAGATTTACGACCACGTGGAATCGCTCGAATACACCCAGGCCCATTGGCTGGCGGGCGGCATGCTGGCGTTTTCCTTTCTCGTCCTGCTGGCGCTGCACGGGTTGCAGGCGCGCCGCAGCGCATCGCCATGAACACGCCTTGTCTCACCGCCGCCGTCCCTGGCCTGCACGTGCGCGCCCGCGTGGCACGCCCTGGCGGCTTCACCCTGGATGTGGACACGGCCCTGGCCGGACGCGGGGTCACGGCCATCTTTGGCCCCTCCGGTTGCGGCAAGACGACTTTGCTGCGCGCCGTGGCGGGCCTGGTGCGCCCTGTGCCGGGGCGCGTGCTGGTCAACGGCCAGGTGTGGCAAGACGACGATGCGCGCGCCTGGCTGCCCACGCACCGGCGCCCGCTGGGCATGGTTTTTCAGGAAGCCAGCCTGTTCGAGCACCTGAGCGTGCAAGGCAATCTGGACTTCGGCTTGAAGCGCGTGCCCGCCGCCGAGCGCCGCGTGCCGCTGGCGCAGGCCATTGAGCTGCTGGGCATTGGCCACCTGCTGGCACGCCGGCCCGCACAGCTATCGGGCGGCGAGCGCCAGCGCGTGGCCATCGCCCGCGCCTTGGCCACCAGCCCGCGCCTGCTGCTCATGGATGAACCGCTGGCCTCGCTCGACGCTGCGCGCAAGGCCGAGCTGCTGCCTTACTTCGACCGTTTGCAGCGCGAGCTGGACATTCCCGTGCTCTACGTCACCCACTCGCTGGATGAAGTGGCTCGTCTGGCCTCGCACGTGCTGCTGATGCACGAAGGCCGTGCCGTGGCCCACGGCCCCACGGGTGACTTGATGACGCGGCTGGATTTATCGCTCACCCGGGGCGAAGCGGCCAGCGCGCTGATCGAGGGCGTGCTCACGCATGCCGAGCCTGACTGGGGCCTGCTGCACGTGCGCTTTGCAGGCGGCAGCTTGCAGTGCGTGCCTCCGGCAGGCCATGCCTGCGCACCGGGCCAGCGCCTGCGCCTGCGCGTGCAGGCACGCGACGTGAGCCTGGCCCTGAGCCCGCCCGAGCACAGCAGCCTGCTCAATATCCTGCCTGCGACCGTGCGCAGCCTGGCCGACGATGGCCCGGCCCAAACCCTGGTGGCGCTGGATGCCGGCGGCACGCCGCTGCTGGCCCGCATCACGCGCAAGTCCGCCCACGCGCTGGGGCTGGCGCCAGGCCTGCGCGTGTTCGCACAGGTCAAGGCCGTGGCGGTGCTCGACTAAGGCGCTCTCACACTGCCTTGCCCCATGCGAGAAGCAGCGCGTGCGCGCATAAGACCATGCATAAAAATGGCTATTTGCGCGCTATTTATAAGGGTTTATAGCTATTTTATTTATAGCAATCATCAGCCCACTGTCACTGTGTGGTTGATCGGCCCGGCAGGCGGCTCGGGCAAGTTGAATACTTGGCGCAGGTAGCTCAGGTAGCCCTCGTCTTCCACCATGGTCTTGCCTGGCGCATCGGAAATCTTGGCCACGGGCTGGCCGTTGCACTGCACCATTTTCAGCACGATTTGCAGCGGATCAGGCCCCAGGTCGTTGGTGAGGTTGGTGCCCACGCCAAAGGCCACCTGGATGCGGCCCTGAAAGCGCCGGTACAGCTCGATGCAGCGCGGCATGTCCAGCCCGTCGCTGAAGATGATGACCTTGGTGCGCGGGTCGCACCGGTTGGCCTGGTAGTGGGCGATCATGCGCTCGCCCCACTGAAAGGGGTCGCCCGAGTCATGCCGCGCGCCGTCAAACAGCTTGCAAAAGTACATATCGAAGTCGCGCAAAAAGGCGTTCATGCCGTACACGTCTGACAGGGCAATGCCCAGATCACCCCGGTATTCCTGCGCCCACTTCTCAAAGGCAAACACCTGGCTGTCACGCAGGCGCGGGCCCAGCGCCTGGCAAGCTTGCAGGTATTCGTGCGCCATGGTGCCCATGGGGCGCAAGCCCAGTTCCTTGGCAAACAGCACGTTGCTGGTGCCGGTGAACTGGCTGCCCTCGCCCACGCCCAGGCGGTGCCTCATGGTCATCAGCACCTCGCGCTGCCAGGCGCGTGAAAAGCGCCGGCGCGTGCCATAGTCGGCAATGCGTATGCCTTTGAGTTCGGGCACCTCGATCAGCTTGAGCTTGGCATCCAGCCGGCGGCGGCCCTCGGCCCAGTCCAGCTGCGGTGCGGTGTGGCGGTAATACACCTCGCTGACGATGGCCAGCACGGGTATCTCGAACATGATGGTGTGCAGCCACGGCCCGCGCACGCGGATGTCAATCTCGCCATTGGGCAGGGGCGAGAGGGTGATGCTCTTTTCATTGAGCTTGAACAGCCCCAGAAAGTCCACGAAATCGCTCTTGATGAACCGCAGGCTGCGCATGTAGTCCAGCTCATCCTCGGTAAAGCGCAGGCTGCACAGATGGCGGATTTCGTCGCGAATGTCGTCAATCAGGGGCACCAGCTGCACACCGGGCGAGCGGCACTTGAACTTGTATTCCACCTGCGCGCCCGGAAACTGGTGCAGCACGGCCTGCATCATGGTGAACTTGTACAGGTCGGTGTCGAGCAGGCTTTCGATGATGCCGGGCATGGAACAGTCTTCCCAAAAAGTGGACAAGGGCAAAGCGCAGGCCAGTGTACTTCGACAATAATTTCTGTATTGACAGAAATTACCGTTCGTTCCCATAATCCGCCCCATGCAACTGACCGACACCGCCCGCCGCTTCGTCGTCCACTGGGGCGAAATGGGTTCCGCCTGGGGCGTGAACCGCACCGTGGCGCAAATCCATGCGCTGCTGTTTTTTCATGGCCGCCCGCTGCACGCCGAGGCCCTGGCCGAGACGCTGGGCGTGGCGCGCTCCAACGTCAGCACCAGCCTGAAAGAGCTGCTGAACTGGAACCTGATCCGCGTGACCCACATGCTGGGCGACCGGCGCGACTATTACGAAACCAGCCACGACGTGTGGGAGCTGTTTCGCACCATCGTGCGCGAGCGCAAGGAGCGCGAGTTCGACCCCACCTGCCGCCTGCTGGCTGAGCTGGTGGCCCAGCCCGGCTTTGAGCAGGAAACGCCCGACACCCAAGACCGCGTGCGCGAAACCCTGCGCTTCATGCAGGCGCTGGGCGCCTGGAGCGAGGAAATGCTGCGCCTGTCGCCCGCCACGCTGGAAAAAGTGCTCAAGCTCGGCGCCAGCGTGCAAAAGCTGGTGCGCTGATGCCGCTTGTCCGAAAACGAGGCTTGCCATGCGCCTGCACAGCCACATTCATGTCCACGCCAGTGCCGCCACCTGCTTTGATGTGAGCCAGGATGACGCCCTGCGCCCGCTGTGGGACAGCTTGACACCGCGGGCCCACATCCATGCCCATACCGGTGCAGGCACGCCCGTGGTGGCCCGTTATGTGCAGCGCCAGTCGCGCCAGCGCCTGCGTGCGCTCAAGCGTCTGGCCGAAAGCCAGCCCCTTTTTTTTGGTTCTTCACGGATTACCGGGGAACACCGCCTTGATCTTGAGGAAG
>JAUNHQ010000097.1 GCA_030535425.1 Pseudomonadota bacterium
GGACAGGGGGGTGCGGCAGATGGTGGCCATATAAAGCTCCCCCCTGAGTCGGCCTGCGGCCGCCTTCCCCCCCGGGGGACAACGCTGGTGGCCGGGGGGACCCCGGCCACGGCGTTCCCGAATGGCTTGCTCCGCAGCCATCTGATGGGCCTGCTGCGCGGCCCTTGGCTGGCGCCTTCCCCCGCTGGGGGAAGGTTGGGATGGGGGCACTTAGGCGCTGGTTTTCATTGCGCGGTTTTATGAGCCAAATAGGCCATTCGCGCGCATCCAGAGCGTGCGGGCAGCTATCAAAAAGAGAGTTAATGAAAGAAACCACCCATGACCCTGCTTGAATTCAAGAACCTCATCGCGGCGTTGGGCCACCGGCGCGGTGCCTTGCGTGCGCAGGGCCACACAGCCGCTGCCTGCGTGGCCTGCCCCGCGACCACGTGATGAGGAGCCTGCTGCGCTGCCCTTGGCTTTGCCCCTTCCCCCGCTGGGGGAAGGTTGGGATGGGGGCACTTAGGCGCTGATTTTTATCCTGCGGTTTTATGAGCCAAATAGGCCATTTGCGCGCATCCAGAGCGTGCGGGCAGCTATCAAAAAGAGAGTTAATGAGAGAAACCACCCATGACCCTGCTTGAATTCAAGAACCTCATCGCGGCGTTGGGCCACCGGCGCGGTGCCTTGCGTGCGCAGGGCCACACAGCCGCTGCCTGCGTGGCCTGCCCCGCGACCACGTGATGAGCCTGCTGCGCGGCCCTTGGTTTGACCCCTTCCCCCGCTGGGGGAAGGCTGGGATGGGGGCACGCGGCGCTGACTGGCAGTCATGCGGTTTGATGAATCCAACAGGCCATTTGCGCGCACCCAGAACGTGCGAGCAGCTATCAAAAAAAGAGTTAATGAGAGAAACCACCCATGACCCTGCTTGAATTCAAGAACCTCATCGCGGCGTTGGGCCACCGGCGCGGTGCCTTGCGTGCGCAGGGCCACACAGCCGCTGCCTGCGTGGCCTGCCCCGCGACCACGTGATGAGCCTGCTGCGCGGCCCTTGGTTTGACCCCTTCCCCCGCTGGGGGAAGGCTGGGATGGGGGCACGCGGCGCTGACTGGCAGTCATGCGGTTTGATGAATCCAACAGGCCATTTGCGCGCACCCAGAGCGGGCGAGCAGCTATCAAAAAGAGAGTTAACGAAAGATCCCACCCATGTCCTTGCTTGAAGTCAAGAACCTCATCGTGGAGTTTCCCAACCGGCGCGGCACCTTGCGTGCGCTGGACGATATTTCCTTTTCCATTGCGCCGGGCGAGATTTTGGGGGTGGTGGGCGAGTCGGGCGCGGGCAAGTCGCTCACGGGCGCGTCCATCATCGGCCTGCTGGAGCCGCCGGGCCGCGTGGCCGGCGGGCAGATCCTGCTGGAGGGCCAGCGCATCGACAACCTGCCGCACGAGCAGATGCGCTACATCCGCGGCCGCAAGATCGGCGCCATTTTTCAAGACCCGCTGACCTCGCTCAACCCGCTGTACACCGTGGGCCGGCAGCTGGTGGAAACCATCATGACCCACCTGCCCGTCAGCAAGGCCGAAGCGCGCCAGCGCGCCATTGACTTGCTCAAGGACACGGGCATACCCGCCGCCGAGCAGCGCATCGACCACTACCCGCACCAATTCAGCGGCGGCATGCGCCAGCGCGTGGTGATTGCCCTGGCCCTGGCGGCCGAGCCCAAGCTCATCGTGGCCGACGAGCCCACCACCGCGCTGGACGTGTCCATCCAGGCGCAAATCATCAGCCTGCTCAAGCGCGTGTGCCGCGAGCGCGGCGCCGCCGTCATGCTGATTACGCACGACATGGGCGTGATTGCCGAAACTTGCGACCGCGTGGCCGTCATGTACGCCGGCCGCGTGGCCGAAATCGGCCCCGTGCACGAGGTCATCAACCACCCCGCCCACCCCTACACCGCCGGGCTGATGGCCTCCATCCCCGACATGGACAGCGACCGCGACACCCTCAACCAGATCGACGGCGCCATGCCCCGCCTGAACGCCATTCCGCCCGGCTGCGCCTTCAACCCGCGCTGCCCGCGCGTCTTTGACCGCTGCCGCAGCCAGCGGCCCGATCTGATGCCCGCCGGCGCCACCCAGGCCGCCTGCTGGTTGCACGACATCCCCCCTGAGCCGCCTGCGGCGGCTTCCCCCCAGGGGGACGGCGCTGGTGGCCGGGGGGACCCCGGCCACGGCGCCACGGTATGGCCTGCTCCGCGGCCTTCTGATGCGAACACCACGGGTAACGTCGCTGCTATCGGCGCCACGGGTGCCATTAGTGCAGGAGCTGCTGTATGAGCACTGTGACCGAACCGACCCCCACCACCTTCACCGCCCCTGCCGCCATGACAAGCCCTGAACCCCTGGTGCGCGCCGAAGGCCTGGCCCGCACCTTTGACGTATCGCCCCCGCTGCTCAACCGCATCCTGGAGCGCAAGCCCCGCCAGCTGCTGCACGCCGTGGACGAGGCCAGCTTCACCATCGACAAAGGCCAGACCCTGGCCCTGGTGGGCGAATCCGGCTGCGGCAAAAGCACCGTGGCCCGCGTGCTGGTGGGCCTGTACCCACCCACGCGCGGCAAATTCTTCTTCAAGGGGCAAGACGCGCACGCTGCCTTCGCCAGCCGGGGCGGCCACCACCTGCGCCGCAGCATCCAGATGATTTTTCAGGACCCCTACGCCAGTCTCAACCCGCGCTGGAAAGTGGCCGACATCATTGCCGAGCCCCTGCACGAGCACGGCATGGCCGCCAGCCGCGCCGAAGCGCAAGAGCGCGTGGGCGAGCTGCTGCAATCCGTGGGCCTGTCGCCCGCCGACCGGGCCAAATACCCGCACCAGTTCAGCGGCGGGCAGCGCCAGCGCATCTCCATCGCCCGCGCCCTGGCCACGCAGCCGGAGTTTCTGGTGTGTGACGAGCCCACCAGCGCGCTGGACGTGTCCGTGCAGGCGCAGGTGCTCAACATCATGAAAAACCTGCAACGCCAGCAGCAGCTGACCTACCTGTTCATCAGCCACAACCTGGCCGTGGTGCGGCACGTGAGCGACCACGTGGGCGTGATGTACCTGGGCCGCATCGTCGAGCTGGCGCCCAAGGCCGAGCTGTTCAGCCGCCCGCGCCACCCCTACACCCGCATGCTGCTGGACGCCATTCCCAAAATGCACGACACCGGGCGCGCCCGCACCCCCGTGCAAGGCGAGGTGCCCAACCCGCTCAATCCGCCCAGCGGCTGCACCTTCCACCCCCGCTGCCCGCACGCCAACGCCCGCTGCAAGGCCGAGCGCCCCCAGCGCCTGAGCATCGGCGGCATCCAGGTGGCCTGCCACGCGGTGGAGGAAGGACGCATTTGACCGGCGCTATTTTTTATATAGCTTCTACCACGCCATTGACGGGCCTTTCGGCCCGTTTTTATTTGATTTCTGCGGACATGGCACAGCAAGCCCAGGGTCAGCTTCTGGGCGCAAACGTGCGCGGAAAGTACACCGGCGCGCCGCCCGCATCGGCCAGCCGGTAGCGCATGGCCGGGCGGCCCGCAGGGGCAGGGGCGGCTTGCCCGGCCTCTAGCAAAAAGCCCGCCGCCAGCATGCGCGTGCGAAACCCGCTTTTGTCCACCGCGCGGCCCAGCACCACCTCGTACATGCGCTGCAACTGTGGCAGGGTAAACGGCTGCGGCAGCAAATACGCGGGCAGCGAGGTGTACTCCACCTTGGCGCGCAGCCGCTCCAGCGCGGCGGCCAGAATCTCGCCGTGGTCAAACGCCAGCGCGGCCGGGCCATCGGCTGCCGTGTCCGCGCTGCGCCATGCCGCATCGGCCGGCAGCGGCCCCGGCGGCGGCGCCATCAGCGCAAAGTACACATGCGTGGCCGCCCAGCCGCGCGGATCGCGCGTGGCGCTGCCCCAGCTGCCCAGCTGCTCCAGATAAGGCGCAGCCACCGCCGTTTTCTCGCGCAGGATGCGCTGCGCGCACGCCAGCAAATCAGTGTCTTCAGCCACCCGCACATAGCCGCCCGGCAGCGCCCACTGCCCCGCAAAAGGCGGCTGCGCACGGCGCGTCAGCAACACCTGCAAGCACTCTTGCTGCACGGTGAAGATCACCACATCCACCGTGCTGATGGGCCGCGGCTCCGGGTGCGCCGTGGCCGTGGACGGGGCGGCGGCCACGGCAGCAGGCGGGGTGGCAGTTGAGGTGTCAGATGAGGCGTCAGATGGGGCTGCGGGCAAGGCGGCCCTGGCAGGGGCTGATCGGGGCGGGCGTGGCGGCATGGCAAAGCGGTTGGCAAAACAACACAAAACAACACGGCATGTGCACCAGGCTTGACGGCTTGGCTTTTAGTTGTACTATACAACCCATTAAGTTGTTCAAAACAACTTAATGGCCTGGCTACCCCGCCGGGCCGTCGTTTCGCCGCTTGTCATCGCTCGTCATGAAAGGAGACTGCGCCATGTTCGGCATTCGCTACTTCAAATCGTCCCCCACGCTGCATTTGCTGCAATACCGGCGCGGCCAAGTGGTGCGCGAAGGCGTGGGCGCCTCGTTTTTTTATTACGCCCCCACCAGCACGCTGGTGGGCGTGCCCATTGGCAGCCAGGAACGCGCCTTCATCTTCGAAGCCACCACCGCCGACTTTCAGCGCGTGACGGTGCAAGGCCAGGTGAGCTGGCGCGTGGCCGAGCCGCGCCGCCTGGCGCAACTGCTGGACTTTTCCCTGCGCCCCGACGGGCGCGGCTGGGCCAGCGAAGACCCCGAACGCCTGGGCGAGCGCATCGCCACCTTGGCCGAAGTGATCGTGCAGCAGCACATGCAAGCCCTGCCGCTGCCTGCTGCGCTGGCCGCGGCCCCCCGCGTGGCCGACGCGCTGCGCCAGCAGCTGGCCGAGCAGCCCGACGTGGCCGACCTGGGCCTGCACGTGCTGGGTGCAGCGGTGGTGGCCATCAAGCCCACCCCCGACATTGCCCGCGCACTGGAGGCCACGGCGCGCGAAGCGCACCTGAAAGCCGCCGACGAGGCCGTGTACCTGCGCCGCATGGCGGCGGTGGAAAAAGAGCGCGCCATCCGCGAAAACGAGCTGCAAACCGACGTGGCCGTCGAACACAAAAAACGCCAGATACAAGACGCGCAGATTGAGGCCGAAGCCGCCCGCCTGCGCAGCGACAACGCCTTCCGCGCCGAGCAAATGGCCGCCGACGTGGCGCTGGAAGCCGAGCGCACGGCCCTGGTGCAAACCGAAAGCGCCAACCGCCGCACCCAGGCTGAGGCCGAGGCCTTTCGCGTGGCCGCCGTCATGCAGGCCTTTGCCCAGGCCGATTTGCGCGTGGTGCAGGCCCTGGCCGCCGCCGGCATGCAGCCGGGGCAGCTCATCGCCCAGGCCTTTGGCGACCTGGCGGGCAAGGCCGAGCGCATCGGGCAGCTCAACGTTTCGCCCGATCTGCTGCAAAGCCTCATGCAATCGGGCCAGCCCCACAGCGGCCAGAGCCGGGGGGCATCATGAGCCGCCCGCACGACCGCAAGCACGTGCTCGTGGTGCGCCACACCCGGCTGCAAGAGCTGGTGCGCCAGCGCGGCAGCCTGGCGCAAGCGCGCTTTTACCTGGAGCACCTGGGCGCTGACTTTGGCGACTACCTGGCCGAACACCAGCACTACCAGCACGCGCTGGCCCAGGTGCACGCCACGCTGCAAAACAGCGGGCGCTATCAGGTCATGGAGCGCAGCTTTTTGCCCAACATGGTGTTTGGCCCGGACGATGTGGTCATTGCCCTGGGGCCGGACGGGCTGGTGGCCAACACCCTCAAATACCTGCAAGGCCAGCCGCTTTTGGGCGTCAACCCCGACCCGGCCCGCTGGGACGGCCTGTTGCTGCCCTTTTCCCCGGCCGACTTGCCCGCCGCCTTGCGCGACGTGCTGGCCCAGCGCCGCCCGCTGCAAGCCGTCACCATGGCCGAGGCCACGCTGCCCGACGGCCAGCGCCTGCTGGCGGTGAACGACTTGTTCATCGGCGCGCAAAGTCATGTGTCGGCCCAGTACCGCATTGCCAGCGGCAGCGTGTGCGAGCGGCAATCGTCCTCGGGGGTCATCGTCTCCACCGGCTTGGGCGCCAGCGGCTGGCTGCGCAGCATGCTGCATGGCGCGCGCCAGCTGGCGGGGCTGCCGGCTGCGCCCGCCCAAGACGGCGCGCCGCCGGAGGCGGCCTGCCGCAGCCACTGGGGGCAGCCCAGCTTGCGCTTTGCCGTGCGCGAGCCCTTTCCCAGCCGCCACACCCAGGCCAGCTTGGTCACCGGCACCGTGAGCGAAGGCCAGCCGCTGGAGATTGAATCGCTCATGCCCGAAGGCGGCGTGATTTTTTCTGACGGCATGCCCGATGACCGGCTGCACTTTGCCGCCGGCATGCGCGCGCGCATTCAGGTGGCCGCGCAGCAAGGGCTGCTGGTGGTGTAGCTTCAGTTTTGATAGCTTTTACCGCGCTTCTGGTACGGGCTTGAGGGGAATTTGATGCCAAACGAACATGACCAGACGTTCACATGCGACGCTGCCTTCACGCGGCCTTGGCACCGTCTTGGCACCTGCCTGTTCAGATCGGCCTGCAGGGCGTGCAGGCCTGCTCCGCTTTTTCAACGCGCGGGCACGGCATGGGCCGCGCGGTGCGAAGCGCCCATGCGGCAGGCAATGAGGAAGGCTTGCCATGTCGCTTCGGCACTGGCCTTGCCCTGGCCTGCGATGTCGTAAGCGGTGCCGTGCGCAGGGGTGGTAATGGGAATGGGCAGCCCCCCCTGCACGGTCACGCCACGCGAAAAGCCCAGCAGCTTGATCGCGATTTGCCCCTGGTCGTGGTACATGGTCACGATGGCCTGGTATTCGCCCGCCTGCGCTTTCAGGAAGATGGTGTCGGCAGGGAATGGGCCGTGGAAAGGATCGTCCGTGGGCCAGTCGCGCGCGCGCAGCGCCGCCACGGCGGGCGCGATGATGTCGATTTCTTCCCGGCCACAGGTGCCGCCATCGCCGTTGTGCGGGTTGAAGCCCGCAATGGCCACCTTGGGCGCGGCCATGCCGCTGGCCAGCAGCGAACGGTAGATCAGCTCAGCCGCCTGGGTGATGCGCTCCTGGCTGAGATAGCTGGCCACGTCCTTGAGCGGCACATGCGATGAGATGCGCGACGTCCACAGATCGCCCAGCGTGTTGAATTCGCAGAAATAGCCGCGCACGCCCAGGTACTCGGCAAAGTGGTGCAGCTCGTCCTCGTGCCGCAGGCCGCCCAGCTTCATGGCCTGCTTGTTCAGCGGGGCAAAGCAGATGGCGTCGATGTCGCCTGCCTGCGCGGCGTCCATGCACTGGTTGAGCACGCGCAGCACCGAGCACCCGCCCGGCGCCTGGGCCTGGCCCATGCGGACATCGGCAGCGGCCACCGTGTCCACGCACAGAAAGGCCGGGCGCGCGGTGCTGGCGCGGCCGCGCACGGCGGCCAGGCTGTCCACGGGCTCGGTGGGCACTTGGACCTGGGCGATGCGCTGGCCTTGCTGCCACAGCCAGTCATCGCCGACGAGCACGATGTTGGCGTGCCCAGCCGTGTCGGGGCGGGCCAGCAGCCGCGCCATCAGCTCGGGGCCAATGCCAGCGGGATCGCCCAGCGTGAGGGCGACAACGGGTAGGGGCGATGCGGCGGCCATGCGGGTGCCTTAGTCGATCTTGATGCCGTTTTTGCGGATCACTTCGCCAAAGCGCTGGAACTCGGCGTTGTGAAAGGCGATGAAGTCGGCCTGGCTCATGGCCGAAAGCTCCGCCCCCACGGCCTGCAGACGGGCCTGGGTTTCGGGCATGGCGATCACCTTGTTGACCTCGGCGTTCACCTTGTCCTGAATGGCCTTGGGTGTGGAAGCGGGCATGTAAATGCCATACCAGGCGCTGATCTGCACGCCTGGCAAGCCCGCCTCGGCCATGGTGGGCACTTGCGGCAGCTGCGCGTTGCGCTGCGCCGATGTCACGGCCAGCGGGCGCACCTTGCCGTTGCGAATCTGGCCGATCACCGATGGCATGGTGTCAAAGCTCATCTGCACCTGCCCGCCCACCAGGTCGACCAGCGCCGGCGCGCTGCCCTTGTAAGGCACATGAACAATGTCCACGCCCGCAGCGTCCTTGAACAGCTCGGCGGCAATGTGCTGCGTGCTGCCCGCACCGCTGCTGGCGAAGTTGATCTTGCCCGGCGCCTGCTTGGCCAGGGCCACCAGGTCTTGCGCAGACTGGGCGGGCACGTCGTTGTTGACCACCAGCACGTTGGGCACCGAGCCGACAAAAGCCACGGGCACCAGATCCTTGTTGCTGTCGTAGCCCAGCTTGAGCAGGTGCGGGGCGATGGCGTGGGCGGTGACCACGCCCATCACCATGGTGTGCCCGTCGGTGGACTTGGCGGTCACGTCGGCGGCCAGCGTGTTGGATGCGCCCGGGCGGTTTTCCACCACCACGGATTGCTTGAGCAGGGGTCCCAGCCGGTCGGCCACGGCACGAGCCATGGCATCGGTGCCGCCGCCAGGGGCCGAGCCCACCAGCATGCGCACGGGCCTGGAAGGCCAGTTGTCCGCCGCCTGGGCCTGGGCGCCCAGTGGCCACAAGGCGGCCAGGAGCAGGGACAGAGAAAGGGCGCGTCGCTTTTGCATGGGCGAAAGTCTCCAACGATTCAAGTGAAAAAAAACGTGTCAATGGTAGGCAGTGCCGTGCCTTCCGTAAACTGAAAGGTTTAAATGGTTTGATAACTGTCGCATCCCGGACGATTGGAAGCCTTTGGCTGTCTGTGAAACAGT
>JAUNHQ010000098.1 GCA_030535425.1 Pseudomonadota bacterium
GGGTAGGCGGAACACAAGGCGCACCTTACGCTATTTCGGCAGGTGTGGCGGCAGGTGAGTGCCGGCAGTTCAATTTGCTTTTATTTTGATAGCTGCTTGCGCTTGTCCTGTGCGCGCAAATGCCCTTTTTGAGCATGGCCTGTGCGGCGGATGGACTTCATCAAGCGATGGGATGCCGTCTAAATCGACCAGGATGCTCAGACGCTGTAGATGCCCCCGGCAGACACTCAGATCAGTGCCCTTGGGGAAGCCGAAATTGTGATCTGACCCTGATTCGATGCAAGCGTATTTGCTTCATTTTTGATAGCTATTGCCACGCATCTGGCGCGCGCAAATGGCCTTTTTCATGCAGATATTTTTGGCATGAATCCGGCATGGGGCAGGGGCTTGGTTTTCATGCCCGTGCGCAGGCCTCATGCGTTCAGCTCATGCGCGTAAACGTCCACGTCGTCGGCCAGCAGCACGGCCAGCGGGCGCGTGGGGACGAAGGAGGCCAGCACGATGGCGAGCATGGAGGTCAGCGGAATGGCCAAAATGGCCCCGGCCACGCCCCACAGCGCCGACCAGATGGACAAGGCCAGCATCACCACAAAGGGCGAGAGGTTGACCTGCTTGCCCACCATGCGCGGCTCTACCAGGTTGCCCACCACCGCCTGAATGGCCAGCAGCAAGGCGGCAATGACCAGCGTGGTGCCCAGCGAGCCGAACTGCGCCAGCGTCAGCAGCACCGGCAGCGCCACCCCCACGGCCGAGCCGATGTAGGGGATGTAGTGCAGCAGGCCGATGAGCAAGGCCCAGAACAGGGCAAAGTCCACCCCGAACAGCTTGAGCACCGCAAACGACAGCGCTGCCAGGATGACGTTGACCAGCGTTTTGACCGACAGGTACTGCCCGATGCGCTGGTTGATGTCGGCAATGATGGCTTGCGTGCGCGCGGCGCTGTGGCCGGGCAGGGCGGTGGCCAGCTTGTGCGCGAAGCCGCTGCGCTCGCTCATCAAAAAGGCGGTGTACACCACGATCAGAAACACCATGCCGGCAGCCGCCCCGAGTGAGCCCAGCAGCGACACGGCCAGCGCTTGCAGATCCAGCTTGTCCAGCGTGGTGGCGCGCAGGCTTTGCCAGTCGGTCCGGTGCTCCAGCCCCAGGGCCGTGGTCAGCGTGCCCAGCAGGCGCTGCAAGTTGGCTTCATAGCGGGGCAGGGCGGCCAGCAGCTCGTCCACCGTGATGGCGACCACCGCCGCCAGTGCCAGCAGCGCCAGGGTGAACAGCGTCAGCACCAGCGCCTGCCGCAGCCAGGCTGGCCATTGCCCCACGATGGGCAGGCGCTGCATGGCCTGCACCGACGTGACCAGCACGTAGGCCACGATGACGGCCGAAAAGACGGGCAGCAAGATGGCCTGCCCGATCTTCAGCAGCCAGCCCAGCAGCACGGCCAGCATGACGGCCATGACCAGGGTGTGAAAAGAGGTCTGAACGCGAGACAGCGGGGCAGGTGGGCGGGCGTGCATGGCGGCGAAGTGGCAAACAAGGGTGAGTAAAAAACGGCGCCCGCCCAGCGGGCGGTGCGGGTGGCGCGCGGGCTTCAGGCGTGTCGCATGCGGGCCGTCTGCAAGCTGCATGCGGGCAGTGGCCAGGGCGTGCAAATCATTGCAACAAACGGTGCAAATGCACCAGTGCTGTGCATCATGCGGTGCCCGCGCCCGCGCCCGCGCCCGTGCTGGGTGGCGGGGGTTCTTTTTGTTTTCTTGTTCGTGTGTGCAAAGGAGCGTTTGACATGAAGCACGGGTGGTTGTGGATGATGGCGGGGGTGCTGTCCTTGCTGGGCGGCGGGCTGGCGCTGGCCAATCCGCTGGCGGCCACGCTGACGGCCGAGTGGCTGGCGGGCTGGACGTTTGTGGTCAGCGGGGTGATGACGCTGGTGTCGGCCTTTGGCGACAAGGGCTGGGGCGCGCGCCTGCTGGCCATTGCGCTGGGCGCGGCGCTGGTGCTGATGGGGGTTTTTCTGCTGGGCAACCCCTTGCAAGGCATCGTTTCGTTGACGCTGGCTGCGGGCTTCATGCTGGCCGTGGCCGGGGTGTTCCGCATTTTGATCGCCTTCAAGCTCGTTGGCGGCGCGCGCTGGGCGCTGATCCTCTCGGGCGTGCTGTCGCTGCTGCTGTGCGTGATGATTCTGGGCAACTTCCCCCAGGCCGCCGCGGTGACGCTGGGGCTGTTTCTGGCGGTGGAGCTGATCTCCAACGGGGTGTCGCTGATTTGCCTGGCCATGGCCGGCAAGGCGGCAGCCAAGGCCGCCTGAGCCTGGCTACCCGCACGGGCCAGCCAAGCCGCCCCGGGCCGGGGCGGCTTTTTTTGTGCCGGCATGGGGCCAGGCCCAGACCGGCATTTGCTATTGTTTGCATAGCTGTTGCCACACGTCCAGTGCGCGCAAATGGCGTGATTGACCTTTTTCATGGGGCGTGCCCATGGCCTGCGCCCGCACCGGCCAGCCAGGCGCGGGGCAGCAGGTACTGGCGAAAGAAATAGCCCACCAGCACGCCGCTGAACAAGGCGCCGGGCGCGGCCGAGCCTGCCAGCAGCAGCACGATCAGCAGCACCGCCAGGGGCTTGCCCAGCACCACGGTGGCTATGGCCCCGGCGCTGCCCATGATGGCCACCGTCAGCCCAATGCCGGGCAGCAGCAGATGCACGGCAGCGGCCAGGGCCGCGCCGGCAAACAGGGCGGGAAAGAATTCGCCCCCCTTCCAGCCGCTGGCCAGGCACAGCGCCAGGGCCAGCACCTTGCCCAGCGCCAGCGCCAGCAGCGCCCAGCCGCCTGCGTGAATGCCGTGTTGCAGGGCATGCTCCAGCTCGTGGTGGCCCGAAAAGCGCAGCAGCGGAAACAGCGCCGCCAGTCCGGCAAAGACGGCGCTGCCCAGCAGGATCTGGCGGGTGCGCCCCCCCGCGTGCAACAGCCAGCGCGGCAGCTGCCCGCGCAGCCACACCAGCACGGCCCCCAGCAGCGCGCCTGCCACGGCAGAGGGCAGGGCCAGCACCATGTCGCTGCCGTTGCCGCTGGGCGTGTGCGCGGGCAGGGGCAGCTGTTGCAGCCCCTGGGGCAGCAGCCAGTGGCCCAGCAGCATGAAGCCGCCCAAGCCGCTGACACCGGCCAGCAGCTTCAGCGGCAAAGGGGTGGGGGCGGCGGCGCTGCCTTCGTCCAGCAGCATGGCGGCGCCGGGGGGCGCGGCGTACAGGCCCGACAGCGCGGCCACGGCGCCGGTGTCCTGAATCAGCTGCCGCTGCGCCTGGTTGCGCGCCAGCGCCCAAGCCACGATGGCCGAGCATTCGGCCACCACGGCCAGCAGCCCGGCTTCGGGGCCCACGGCGCCGCCAAAGCCCACGGCCACCACGGCCGACAGCGCCAGCAGCAGCGTGCTGCGCCGGGTGGGGCGTGCGGGGTGCGTGGGGTGTGCGGGTGCATCCTGCAAGGCCGGTGCGCCGCTGCGGGCGTGGTGCAGCACGGCCAGCAGCACGCCGCCGGCCATGATGACGGCAACGGTGTACCCGGCGCTATTGGCCTGCGGGCCAGACCACAGCGCCTGCTGCACCCGGCCCATGAGCCACAGCACCAGCGCCGCAATGGCCCCGGCAGCTGTGCCGTAGCCCAGGGCAATGCCCCAGGCGCTGGCCGGGGGCTTGGCGGGGGCAGGGGGCAAGGGGGCGCGGGCGGTCACAGCAAATGCTCAATGGGCAGCAAGCTGCTGAGCCACACCACCGCGCGCTGAAAGGCGGTGCTTTGCGGCTCGGTGTCAAAGCGGCGGGTCTGCCCGTCTTCCTGCGTTTGCCAGTGCAGCTGGCCCTGCTCGTTCAGGCTGACGGCGTAGGTGCGCGCCGCGCCATGCTGCTGCAAGCCCTGGGTCAGTTGCTGGGCCAGCGCGGGGCTGTCGAAGATCAGGCCCATTTCGGTGTTCAGCGCGGCTGAGCGCGGGTCCATGTTGAACGAGCCGACAAACAGCTGGCGCCCGTCCACGGCAAAGGTTTTGGCATGCAGGCTGGCGCCGCTGCTGCCGCCCAGGGGCAGGTTGTGCTGGGCGCGCACGGTGGCGTCGGGCTTGAGCTCGTACAGGCGCACGCCCTGGCGCAGCAGGTCTTTGCGGTATTTGGCGTAGCCCGCGTGCACGGGGGCCACGTCGGTGGCGGCCAGCGAGTTGGTCAGCACTGTCACGGCCTTGCCCGACTGGGCCAGCCGCCCCAGCCAGTCGCTGCCGTGCTGGGTGGGCACGAAGTAGGGCGAGACGATGGTCAGGTGGCTCTGCGCCGCCTCCATCACCGGCGCAATGCGCGCCAGCACGGTGTTTTGCGGCAGCGCCTGGCCCAGGCCCTTGGCCGGGTCGTCGCTGACCAAGGTGGCGGGCGCCCACACCAGCGGCAGGCTGCCCGCGCGCAGGTGCGCGGCAAAGGGCGATTGCGCCAGGCTGGCCAGGTACGACTGGGTGGCCGCATCGCTGCTGGGCTGGGCATCGAAGGTGGGCGCGCCGCCTTCAGCCGGCAGGATGCGGCTGGCCGGGTAGGTCGACTCGCTGGCCCAGTAGCGGTCAAAGTCCGCCCCCACGTCGGCCACGGCGGGGCCGGTCACGGCCACGTCCAGATCGGCAAACAGCACGCCGCTGCCCACGTCAAAGTATTCGTCGCCCACGTTGCGCCCGCCCACAATGCTCACGGCCCCGTCGGCTGAGAACGACTTGTTGTGCATGCGCCGGTTCAGGCGGGCAAAGTCGCTTAAGTAGCCCAGCAGGCGGTGGTCGCGCTGCATGAAGGGGTTGAACAGGCGCAGCTCGGCATTGGGGTGCGCGTCAAAGGCGGCCAGCAGCGCGTCCATGCCCTTGGTGTTGTTGTCGTCCAGCAGCAGGCGCACGCGCACGCCGCGCTCGGCCGCGCGGTACAGGCTTTGCAGCAGCAGGCGGCCCGAAACGTCGTCGTGCCAGATGTAGTACTGCACGTCCAGCGAATACTGCGCGGCCTCGGCCAGCGCCAGGCGGGCCAAAAAGGCCTCGCGTCCGTCGCCCAAGGGGTACACACCGCTTTGGCCCGGGTGCGCCGCCGCCAGCGGCAGCGCATAGCCGGCCAGCACCCCCGCCGGGTTGGGCGCCAGCCACTGCGAGGCCGGGCGCTGGCTGTTGTCTGGCAGGCTGCGGTGCGACAGCCAGGCCACGGCTACCAGCACCACGGCCAGCAGGAGGATGAATTTCAAAAGCTTTTTCAACAGGCGGATCAGCATGATGGGCGGGGTGTCAACGCATGGGCAGGCCGGCAAATGACCAGCCAACAACCAGCAAAACGAGGTTGGCCAAGGGCACGCATTGTCAGGCGCACCCCAGGCGCCTTGGCAACCCTGCGTGTAGCAGGGGGCGTGGGCATGGGTAATGCGTGATTGCTTTTATTTTGATAGCTGCTGCCACGCTCTGGACGAGCGCAAATGGCCTTTTTGACTTGGATTTTTTGATTTGGCTTTGGGCTGCCAAGCCTGGGCCGCAAGCCAGCTCCTTCCACGCGCCAGGCGCATCAGCCCGTGAAAAAAGCGTGCAGCGCCTGGGCCAGCGCGTCGTACACGCGCTTGACCCGCGCCGTTTGCTGGTGGCGGTGGGGGCGGTACACAAACAGGTGCCAGTCCAGCACAGGGTCTTGATCGGCCAGCACCGCGTGCAGGCGGCCTGCGCGCAAGTGCTCGCGCACCGACCAGTCGGCAAACTGGCCCACGGCCAGGCCGTGCAACACCGCTTGCAGGCTGGGCGGGTTGTGGTGGCTGGTAAAGGCCGGCGACTCGGGCACAAAGCGCAGGCCGGGGTATTCCCACTCAAACAGCCGGCCCGTGTTGTTGTCCACCAGGCCCGCCAGCGGGTAGCGCCGGCGCAAATCGGCCACGCTGCGCGGCGCGCTCACTGGCTGGAAGTCCTGTGCATCTTCTGCCTGGCCGCGCAGACGCAAAACTTTCGCCAGGCGTCACAAAGTGTCAGCCAGCAGCCGTACCTTTCCGATATGTTCTGCTTGGTGTTTGGTGACGCTCTTGTTCTTCTTGTTTTCCTGGCTCATGCGGATAGCGCCATGAAAAATCCGACAGTGCCGGGTTTGAATAGGGCATTGGAACCGGCTCACTTCGTGCCCAGCGCGACCATTTCGACCTCGCCAAGCTCGCGCTCAGCCTGTGAATGGTTCGAGTAGGTCGACCAAGTCGGGTAATACTCGTCCGCTTGGTTGCCCCACACGTCCCAGCCGTCACGCGGCCCACGTGCAAACAGTTCCAGGAACGGGCCGGGGCTGCACGATTCCACAATGTCGTAGAACTCATCCGGCTTGCGCGAGTGTTCGCGTTTCTGAGTCGCCAGAAAATTCACTTGCCGCCGACCTGGTGCAAGCGTGCGGGCATTCTTGCCACGAACACCGAACAGAACCAGCTCGGTGACGTTGCGGAAGTAGAAGCCAACGCCGCGCCCATCCGGCCCGCCGTCCTTGCGCACCTTGTGCCAGACGATATTGCTCTTGTATGAGAAGCCCCAGGCTTCCAGCACCTTGATACCTTCCGGCAGCAGGGCATTAGGCACCCACAAATAGAGGTGCGCCGTGTCGGCCGTCAGTGGCTCGACCGGCAGCGCCATGATGTCGTCCAGCGTCATCGTGCCATAGCGGGACAGCCGCTTGTGTTCCGGTGCCATCTTGCCAGTTCGGTTCTGGAACTGCCACGGCGGATCGGCCAGGATGGTATGAAAGCGCCGGCCGCCATGCCGGGCCAGCAGATCCCGCCCTGCGTCTGATGCCATGTCGGCCTTGTTCTTGGTCATGGGTTCCAGTCCTCAATAAGTTTTGGTGTGATACCAAACACCAGGACAGGACAGCCGCCGTGTCGGCCGGCGTTGAGCCGGTACAGGAGCTTGCCCATCCATGTCGTGCTGGCACCGTATTTCGCTCTTACGGTCTTGCCGACTTCCTCGCCCGCCTTATTCAGTTGCGGCACCACGTCAAAGACCGGGTTTAGCTTCTCGCTGCGCGTGACCATGACACCGGCGCTAATCAGGCCGCACTCATGGAAGGCACGCAGGGCGTACAGATCTCGGTCAAAGGTTTGATCCTTCGAGTTCCATTCCAAATCGAAGGCCACCCGGCCCTTTACGTAGTCGATCTTGTGGCCGTCGATGAAGTTTTCGATCATGCGTGGCGTGCTTTCCGATCGCTTCACTTTCTTGACCTTCCCGTTGGCAAGGAATCGCTCGTCATATTCCTGCATCCTCACCAGCAAATCGCCTTGAATCCGAGACTCAACCCAACCTGCTGGCCGCAAGGTGCGGGAAAACTTTTTCGGCATGTCCGATTCGTTCCCACCTGGCATTCCAATGTCCCGCTTGGTGATGCGGAAAGCGAGTAAGGCTGCCTCAATCTCGGCCAGCTCATCCGGGAAAGAGTTAGCCAGGATCGCAGCCGCGTGCCGGTAGCTGTACACGTCGTAAAGCGCACGCACTTCGGCGCTGATATACCGCTCAACATCGGCCGGTGTGTCGGCATTAGGACCAGGGCGCAGCGCAACATCATCGACGCCATTCGCATCGGCTTCCTGTTCTTCTTCGCCGTTGTCCAGATCTGGATCTTTTTCGTTCGCCATGTAAAGTGTTAGTAGCCATCGCTATGCCTCCTTGATAGGCTGGTTTTGGTTAGGCGAGCGTGCCGGTTGCCGCCGGCGCTCTCGCCGCCTTTTCTCATATGGCCTGCATCGAGGCAGGCCCATCCAAATGCTTGTAAAGCGTGGTGCGCGACACCCCGTAGCACCTTGCAATGTCGGCAATGAGGATGTTCTTGTCGCGCCACAGCGCTCGGATTTCCTTCACGTCCTTTTCGTCCAGCTTCGGCTTTCGCTCGACGGCTCCACCGCATGCCCTTGCGGCAGCCAGCAGGCCCGCATTCGTCCGTTCGCGGATCAAGTTCCGCTCGAACTCGGCCAGCGCCGTGAAAACATGGAATTGCAACTTGCCGGTCTCGATCTTCTCGGTAATGCTCTCAAAGTACACGCATCACTGCTCAAGGTCGGCCACGATCTGCACCAAGTCGGGCAGACTGCGGTCGAGGCGATCCAGCCGCCACACCACAAGGGTGTCGCCGGCTTGGAGCGCCTTCCGGCACTGCTCCAGTTCTAGCCGGCTGCATTCTTGCACTGGCTGCATCCTCGTAGATAGTCGAGCACCCAGCCTGCCGGAGTGCGTCCCGTTGCAGGTCTAGGCTCTGGTCGTCGATCGAGATGTGGGCATAGCCGATGCGTTGATTCATGGACAGTTGCGCCACACTGAAAATTGAACGTACAAATGGCATTTTATCGCATTTGGATAGCCCGGAACAGTAGCAGCTTGCCCACGTCCGAAAAATAACCGCTTGATAAAAGTCGTTACTGATTTTTTAGATAATCCATCCGTCAAAATCCTGTTTGACAAGTTCGAGCAGTTTTTCAAGGAAAATTTGAAGTGATGAAAAATCGGTTTAAAAGGCATTAAGCGAATGAAATGTTTTCGCTTGTTTTTTAATGGAACTCGTCATGATGACATCCACCATCAGCCATGCCCAGCCCATCATCCGCATTTTTGAAATGCAGGTGCATCCCGAAAAGCTTGAGGCATTCAAGCGGCTGGGCGAAGAAAACATCCGCCAATCGGTCAATACCGAACCGGGCGTGCTGGGCATGTACGTGATGACCGACAAACAAGACCCCAGCCGGTTTTATATCGTCGAAGCCTATGCCG
>JAUNHQ010000099.1 GCA_030535425.1 Pseudomonadota bacterium
CGATGAAGGCGATGTACGAGCCGATCATGTACACCTCGCCGTGGGCGAAGTTGATCATGCCGATGATCCCGTACACCATGGTGTAGCCAATGGCGATCAGCGCATAGGTGCTGCCCACCGTCAGGCCGTTGATGAGCTGTTGCAGGTAGTGTTGAAGCAAGTCCATGGTCATGCCGGATCGTTGCAAGAAATGCGCCAGAAGAACGTGTGCCAGATGAGGCGCCCAGAGAAAAGGCGCGGCAAGGGTCTTATTTCAGCTCGGTCTTGCTGCCGTCCTTGTGCCAGCGGTAGACGATGAACTGAAAGTTTTTCACATCGCCCTTGGCGTCAAAGCCAATCTGGCCAATAGGCGTGTCAAAGCTGCCTGCGCGCAAGGCGGCGGCCACCTTCACCGGATCGGCAGCGCCTGCTTTTTGAATGCCTTGGGCAATGACCTGCAAGGCAGCGTAGCCGGGCAGCACGTACACGCCCGAAGGGTCTTTCTTGGCGGCCGCAAAGCGATCGACCAGCGCTTTGTTCTTGGGGTCTTTCTCAAACGCACGCGGCAGCGTCACCAGCATGCCCTCGGACGCATCGCCTGCAATGGCGCTGATCTCCTGGTTGCCCGCGCCATCGCCGCCCATGAACACGGCGTTCAAGCCCGCCTGGCGCGCCTGGCGCAGCAGCAAGCCCATTTCGCCGTGGTAGCCGCCGAAGTACACCAGCTCCGCATTGGCACGCTTGAGCTTGGCGATGAGCGCGCTGTAGTCCTTGTCGCCCGCGTTCAAACCCTCGTACAAGGCCACGGGCTGGCTGGCTTGTTCCAGCGCCTTTTTCACGCTGGAGGCCAGGCCCTCGCCGTACTGCTGCTTGTCATGCAGCACTGCAATGGTCTTGCCCTTGTGGTGCTGCAAGATGTACTGCGCGGCCACGGGTGCCTGGGCGCTGTCTAAGCCGATGGTGCGAAACACCAGCTTGTGCCCGCGCTCGGTGATGGCCGGCGCCGTGGCCGAAGGCGTGACGATGAGCACGTCCTCGTCGGCGTACACGTCGCTGGCCGCTTGCGTGGCGGCAGAGCACACATGGCCTACCACGAACTTGATCTTGTCGTTGACGATGCGGTTGGCCACGGCCACGGCCTGCTTGGGGTCGCAAGCGTCGTCGTAATGCACGACTTCGATCTTGCTGCCCCCCACCCCGCCGGCCTGGTTGATGGCGGCCACGGCAAAGTCCACGCCCGTGCGCACCATGTCGCCAAACTGGGCCACGGGGCCGGTTTGCGGCCCGGCAACGGCAACCTTGAGGGGGCCGCTGGCAGCAGCGCCTTGCGCCAGGCTCAGTGCCGCAGCGGCGGCCAGGGTCCATTGAAAAATGCGGTGCATGGCAAAGCTCTCCTGTGTGATCCATTTTTTTGTGTACGGCTCGCTGCACGCCTTGTGAACGCGCTTGCCAGGGCTGGCCGGAAATGTAGCAGCGCCTGCCCCCTGGCCGCCGGGGGGTTTTCACTGACACGCGCTTGTCAAAAACACAAGGCCCGCGTGGTAGGCAACGCGGGCCTTGACATCGCCCAAAAGGCGCGGGCGGCTTGAGGCCTGCGTTTACTTGGCCTCGGTTCTGCTGCCGTCTTTGTGCCACTCAAAGACGACGAAGTCGAAGCTCTTCAAGTCGCCCTTGGCATCAAAGCTGACCTGGCCAATGGGCGTATTGAAGCTGCCCGCACGCAAGGCAGCGGCCACTTTCTCCGGGTTGGGGCCGGCCTTGGTCAAGCCCTCGGCCAGCACCTGCACCGCTGCGTAGGCGGGCATGACGAAGGCATTGTCCGGGTCGCGCCCGGCGGCCTTGATGCTGTCCACCAGCGCCTTGTTTTTGGGGTCGTTTTCGAACGCGCGCGGCAGCGTCACCAGCATGCCTTCAGAGGCATCGCCTGCCATGGCGCTGATTTCCTTGTTGCCCACGCCTTCGGGGCCCATGAACTTGGCGTTCAGGCCCGCCTGGCGCGCCTGGCGCAGCAGGTTGCCCATTTCGGGGTGGTAGCCGCCAAAGTAGACGAAATCGACGTTGGCGCGCTTGAGCTTGGTGATGAGCGCGCTGAAGTCCTTGTCGCCCGCATTCAGGCCCTCGTACATGGCCACCTTCACGCCCTGGTCTTGCAGGTTCTTGCGCACGGCGCTGGCAATGCCTTCGCCGTACTGCTGCTTGTCGTGCAGCACGGCAATGTTCTTGCCCTTGAAGCGGCTGGCGATGTACTTGGCCGCCACGGGGCCTTGCATGCTGTCCAAGCCGATGGTGCGGAACACCAGCTTGTGCCCGCGCTCGGTGATGGCGGGGGCCGTGGCCGAGGGGCTGATCATCAGAATGCCTTCGTCCTCATACACGTCGCTGGCCGCCTGCGTGGCGCCCGAGCACAAGTGCCCGATCACGAACTTGATCTTGTCGTTGACGATGCGGTTGGCCACGGCCACGGCCTGCTTGGGGTCGCACACGTCGTCATAGCGCACCAGCTCCAGCTTGTCGCCCTTGATGCCGCCGGCCTTGTTGATGGCCTCCACCGCCGCCAGCACGCCGGTGCTGGCCATGTCACCATACTGGGCCACGGGGCCGGTTTGCGGGCCGGCAAAAGCCACTTTGATCACGCCTGCGGCGGCAGCGCCTTGCGCCAGGCCCAGGGCTATGGCGGCGGCCAGAACGATTTGGGAAAACGGTTTCATGACGGTCCAGACTCCTTGCATATCAACGGTGTTGCAAACGGTGTTGCGCTGGCGGCCCTGGTCTCGTGCCCCTGCCACCCAAGGGGACGGAATGTAGCAGGGCGTGAAAAACCGGCTGATGAGGGCCGGGATGCGGTGCTGGCCAGGGGGCAGGCGCGGTTTTTCGCGCGGATTTCCCGTGGCGGCAGCGGTTGGCGACAATCCGCGCATGTCTTTGCCCGTCCAGCCCCATCAGCCGCCTTTTGTTTCCAGCGCCTGCGCGCTGGACGCCATCGTCATCGGTGCTGGCCCGGCGGGTCTGATGGCGGCTGATGTGCTGTCGCGCGCGGGCGTGGCGGTGCATGTGTTGGATGCCATGCCCTCGGCCGGGCGCAAGTTTTTGCTGGCGGGCAAGGGCGGGCTGAACCTGACGCATTCGGAGCCGCTGGATGCCTTCATTTCCCGCTTTGGCACGCAAGCGCCCGCCGTGGCGGGCTGGCTGCAAGCCTTTGGCCCCCAGGCCGTGCGCGACTGGGCGGCGGGGCTGGGGGTGCAGACCTTTGTGGGCAGCTCGGGCCGCGTGTTTCCTACCGAGATGAAGGCCGCCCCCCTGCTGCGCGCCTGGCTGCATCGCCTGCGTCACCCTGAAAGCCCCGGCGCAGTGCCCGTGCGCTTTCACATGCGGCACCGCTGGGTGGGGTGGGATCAGTTAGATGCTACTAATTTGGTAGCTGCTTGCGCGCAACCAGTGTGCGCAAATGCCGTTTTTGGCTTTGAAAGTCCTGCCGGACGCATACCCGTGCGCGCCCGTGTGGCCGTGCTGGCGCTGGGCGGCGCCAGCTGGCCGCGCCTGGGCTCAGACGGGGCCTGGGCGCCCTGGCTGGCGCAGGCCGGGGCCAGCGTGGCGCCGCTGCTGCCGGCCAACTGCGGCTTTGACGTGGCGGGCCGCACCGGGCAGGGCTGGACACCGTTTTTGGCCCAGCGCTTTGCGGGCCAGCCGCTGAAGAACGTGACCCTCACATGCCAGGGGGCTGACGGCCAGCGCTTTGTGCAGCGGGGCGAATTCGTCATCACCGCCACCGGGGTGGAAGGCAGCCTGATCTACGCGGCCAGCCGCCTGCTGCGCGATGAAATCGCCCGCACGGGGCAGGCCACGTTCTGGCTCAACCTGCTGCCCGCGCGCACGGCGGCGCAGGTGCTGGCGGCCGTGGCGCATCCGCGTGGCAGCCGCAGTCTGTCGTCCCACCTCAAAAGCCGCCTGGGCCTGGGCAGTGTGCACACCGCGCTGCTGCATGAGCTGCTGCCGCCTGAGCAGCTGCAAGACCCAGCCGCGCTGGCGCAGGCATTGCAGGCGCTGCCCATCACCCTGCGTGCGGCGCGTGCGGTGCAAGAGGCCATCAGCACCGCAGGCGGCGTGCGGCTTCAGGCGCTGACCGATGCGCTGGAGCTGCATGCGCTGCCCGGCGTGTTTTGCGCGGGCGAGATGCTGGACTGGGAAGCGCCTACCGGCGGCTACCTGCTGACGGCCTGCCTGGCCAGCGGCCTGCGGGCAGGGCAGGGCGCGCTGGCGCGGCTGCGGGGATGATGAGAAGCGAGAAGCGCGCTGCGCCAAGAGGCAACAAAAGGTGTCAGTCGCGCCATGCGGGTTGATATGCTTTTGATAGCTTAAAACCCTTGTAAACAGCGCGCAAACGGCGTTTTCAATGATGCCCCTTGGGTGTTGGAAAGGCGGCGCGGCGTGCCTGTGCCTTTCTTATACTGGCCGCATGCATCATTGACGTGGGGGCCGTGTCATGTGGTTTCAACTGCACCGATTCCTTCTGTTGACCCTGCTGGCGGTGGGCTTGGCAGCTTGCGGCGGCAGCGGTGACGACGGCGATGCTGGCACGGGCAGTGCGCCCGTGATCACGGCGCAGCCGCAGTCGGTCAGCATCGCCAGCGGGGCCACGGCCACGCTCAGCGTTGCCGCCACGGGCAGCGGCACACTCAGCTACCAGTGGCACCTGGACGGCAACGCCATCAGCGGCGCCACCGCCGCCAGCCACACCACGGGCATTGCAGGCAGCTACACCGTGGTGGTCAGCAACGAAGTCGGCAGCGTGACCAGTGAAGCGGCCATCGTGACCGTTCATGCCGAAGCCAGCTGGAATATCGCCACGGGCGCCCATGCCCCCGACCTGATCGACACCAGCGGCTACCTGCCCCTGTCCATTGCGCTGGACAGCCTCAGCATCAGCAGCACGTCGCCCCGTCTGACGGTCAGCAGCACCAGCGCCCATGAAATCGTCGTGGCGCTGGATGGCGCCGCTGCCATCACCATCACGCGTGACAGCCACGGCGCCACCGTGCGCAGCACGCTCAGCGGCGGCACGCACATTGCCTACCAGCTCAGCGGCAGCGGCAACACGCCCCTGACGGTTTACAGCGCCAACGCCTACAAACTCGTGCTCACAGACGCCAGCATCACCAGCAGCGACGGCCCGGCGCTCAACCTGCAATCGGCGCAAACGGCCTTCATCGAACTGGCGGGCAGCAACAGCCTGGCCGATTCCGCCACCTACAGCAGCCGCACCGGCGATGATGGCAGCGGCATGGATCTGAAGGCTGCCTTGTTTGCCGAAGGCCCGCTGGTCATCAGCGGCAGCGGCCGCTTGCGGGTGGCGGGCACGCCCCGGCACGCGCTGGCCAGCGATGCGCATGTGCGTCTGCGCTCGGGCACCGTGACGCTCTCCGCCGCCGCCAGGGACGGCTTGCGTGCCAAGCACGCTTTCGTGATGGATGGCGGCACACTGGACATCACCGCCAAGGCCGGCAAAGGCATTAAGGTAGATGGCCAGGAGAGCACCACCGCCCAGGCCCTGGGCTTTGTGGCCATCAACGACGGCCACCTGAACATCACCAGCCACGACAAGGCCATCACCGCCGCCTGGGAAGGCGATGAAGACGGCGACACCCCCACCACCGCCGACGACCCCGACCCGCGCGTGACCATCAACGGCGGCACCCTCACCATCACCACCACTGGCGCGCCCCGGGAAGACACCAACCCCGCTGATGGCGATGATTCCCTGGCTCCTGAAGGCGTGGAAGCCAAGTCCGTGCTCACCATCAACGGCGGCACGCTTGACATCCGCACCACCGAAGACGCCCTGAACGCCGGCACGGGCATCGCCATCAACGGCGGGCGCGTCTATGCCGTCAGCAGCGTGGGCGACGGCATCGACGCCAACGGCGCGCTCAGCATCTCCGGCGGCTACATCGTGACCAGGGGCGCGTTCTCACCCGAATCGGGGCTGGACGTGAGCGATGCATTCACCCTCTCTGGCGGCGTGCTGGTGGCCCTGGCCCCAGGCGGCAGCAACAGCAAGCCCCAAGCCACGCAGAACACGCTGTTCACCAACGACGGCCTCAGCCCCGGCCTGTGGACGCTGCGCGATGCGGCAGGCAACGCCGTTTTCGCCTTTGAAGTGCCGCACTCGGTCGCTGCCATGCTGCTGAGTGCGCCGCAGATTGCCACCGGCGCTACCTACAGCGTCGTCCACGGCGGCACGGTGGCCAGCCAGGACGAGATTTTTTACGGCCTGCACATCAACCCCACCACGCACAGCGGCGGCACCGTCAAAGGCGCGGTCAGCATCGCCAGCACGCTTACTGCGTTTTAGCGTGCTGCCTCGCAGACACTTGCACATCCAACGGCGTCTTTCGCGCCAGGGCCGCGTTGCCCAGCCAGACGCGCCGGACGATAGCGTCAGTGCTTCCAAAAGCATAGCTGCCTGCACGTTTCCTGCAGGGCCTGCTTGATATGCTCGCGCCATGCGCAGCACGCACACCTTCCTCTGGCATGACTACGAAACCTTTGGTGCCACCCCACGGCGCGATTGGCCGGCGCAGTTTGCGGCCATTCGCACCGATGCCGAGCTGAACGAGATCGGCCCGCCGGTGATGCTGTATTGCCAGCCGCCGCTTGATCGCTTGCCCGAGCCTGAAAGCTGCCTCATCACCGGCATCACCCCGCAAGAATGCGCGGCCAAGGGCGTGCCCGAGCATGAGTTTGCCCAGCGCATCCAGGCCCTGCTGGCCGAGCCGGGCACCATTGGCGTGGGCTACAACAGCATCCGTTTTGACGACGAAGTGACACGCTTTTTGCTGTGGCGCAACCTGCGCGACCCCTATGCGCGCGAATGGCAAAACGGCTGTGGCCGCTGGGACTTGCTGGACGTGGTGCGCGCCGCCCATGCCCTGCGGCCCGAGGGCTTGCAATGGCCTGTGGACGAAGACGGCCTGCCCAGCTTCCGGCTGGAAAAGCTCACCGCCGCCAACGGCCTGGCGCACGAGGCCGCACACGACGCGCTGAGCGACGTGCGCGCCACCATCGCCCTGGCGCGCCTGCTGCGCCAGCACCAGCCGCGCCTGTTCGACTTTTGCCTGGCCCTGCACAAAAAAGAGCGCGTGGCGCAAGAGCTGGGCCTGCCCGCCACGCTGCGCGAAGTGCGGCCCTTTTTGCACGTTAGCGGCATGCTGGGCGCCGCACGCGGCTGCATTGCCGTGATGGCGCCGCTGGCCATGCACCCGGCCAACAAAAACGAGCTGCTGGCCTGGGACCTGGCCTCCGACCCCGCCGAGCTGGCCGAGCTGAGCGCCGACACCGTGCGCCAGCGCCTGTTCACCCCCACGGCCGACTTGCCCGAAGGCGTGACGCGCCTGCCCGTCAAAGGCGTGCATTTGAACAAGTCGCCCATCGTCATCTCCAGCCTCAAAACCCTGCGGCCCGAGTTGGCCGAGCGCTGGGGCATTGACTGGGCGCGCGCCAAGACGCACTTTGAGCACCTGCGCGCGCTGCCCGATTTGAGCGCGCTGTGGGCCGACGTGTACGCCCGCCCGCCTGTGGCCGAGCCGCTCGATGTGGACGAAGACCTGTACAGCGGCTTTGTCGGCACCGCCGACCGCCGCCGCCTGGAGCAGCTGCTCACCCTCTCGCCCGAAGAGCTGGCGCGCGCGCGCGCCGGCTTTGACGACGCCCGCCTGGCCGAGCTGCTGTTTCGCTACCGCGCGCGCAACTTTGCCCACACCCTCAGCGACGACGAGCAAGCCCGCTGGCAACAGCACTGCCACGCCCGCCTGCTGCACGGCCAGGCGCAGGCGCTGACGCTGCAAGGCTTTTTCGACCGCATCGACACCCTGGCCGAAAGCCGCGACGACGAACGCGCGCAAGACATGCTGGAGGCGCTTTACGACTGGGGTGGGCAACTGGCGCCTTGAAGCTGACTGCTTGCGCCGGCCTTTGGCAAGCGGTTAATCCGCTGAATTTTTACCTGACTTTTCCTCGGGGAAAAGGCCATTTGCGCAGGTTTTAAAACGGTTTTAAGATATTTAAAATATAGCAAAAAAACTGGCTCAAGCCCCACCGGGGCTGCCCTTTTGGCTGCATGGGCCAGGCACTGGAAGAAAAACACGAAGCTTGCAAACGTCTGGCCTGGCTTGCGCAAATCCTGCGTTTTTTCATGCTCCCAAACAGGTTTTGCCCTGCGGCTTTCCTCTGTAAGATGCGCGGACCGCCTGCACATCCCTTATGCGCAGCGCTGCCAGGCAAAGCGTTTGGCTTGCGGGCGGCGGCTTTTTTTCAAACCCCTGGAGACACCCGCCATGCGTCCCATCCCCCGCGCTTCAGTTCGCCACTATGCACTGATGGCCTCTTTGTTCGCCGCCACTGC
>JAUNHQ010000100.1 GCA_030535425.1 Pseudomonadota bacterium
CGCTGCGCATCATCAGGCAGCCACAAGCACCGCCTGTGATAGGGGGCTAATCAAGCTTTTTTATTCTGATGCCACGGGGCTTGGGGCGCTGGTTTGCAGCGTCAGCGTGACTGGCGCATGGTCGCTGGGTTTGGGCCACTTGCGCGGGGCGCGGTCAATGGCGCAGGCCGCGGCCTGGGGCACCAGCGCGGCGCTGATGAGAATGTGGTCGATGCGCAGGCCGCGATTTTTCTGAAAACCCAGCATCCGGTAGTCCCACCACGAAAAGCTCTTGTCCGGCTGCTCGAACAGGCGAAACGCATCCGTCAGCCCCAGCGCCAGCAGCGCCTGAAAGTGCGCGCGCTCTTCGCGGGTGTGGTGAATGGTGCCGGCCAGGCCCACGGGGTCGAAGCTGTCGCGGTCTTCGGGGGCGATGTTGAAGTCGCCCAGCAGCACCAGGCGCGGGTGTGCGGCCAGCTCGGCTTGCAGCCAGCCGTGCAGGGCCGTGAGCCAGCGCATCTTGTAGGCGAACTTGTCGGTGCCCGGCGCCTGGCCGTTGACGAAATAGCCGTTGACCAGGCGCAGCGGCCCGCCCGGCGCGGGCACGGTGGCGGCGATCACGCGCGCGCTGTCGTCGTCAAAGCCGGGGATGTTGCGCACCACTTCGCTCACCGGCTCGCGCGTGAGCAGGGCCACGCCGTTGTACGTCTTTTGCCCCAAGGCCGTGGCGTGGTAGCCCACTTCGCGCAGCGCGTCAAACGGAAACTTGTCTTCCGTCATCTTCAGCTCTTGCAGCGCCAGCACGTCCTGCGGGTTGGCGGCCAGCCAGTCCAGCACGTGCGGCAGGCGGGCGGTGAGGGAGTTGACGTTCCAGGTGCTCAGTTTCATCGGATGGGCGAAGGGGTGAAAAAAGGACGTGACGATGCGTGCGAGGACGCGGCGCTTTTAGCCCGCCGGGGCCGCCAGCGCGGCGCGTATGCGCGCGGCCTGCTCGGCCAGGGCTTGCGGGCCGGGTTCTTTCCGGGGCCAGATCAGACCGGCGCCATCATCGGCGTAGCGCGGCACCACGTGCATGTGAAAGTGAAACACGGTCTGCCCGCCTTCACGCCCGTTGGCTTGCAGCAGCGTCAGGCCCGGCGGGTTGAATACCGCCTTGAGCGCCTGCGCCACGCGCTGCGCGGTGTGCATGACGGCGGCGGCTTCGGCGCCCGTCAAATCCAGCACATCCACCGCGTGCCGGCGCGTGGCCACCAGCACATGGCCGGGGTTGACCTGGCCAATGTCCATGAAGGCGATGGTCCATTCATCCTCATGCACCTTGGCCGATGGAATGTGCCCGGCGACCAGCTTGCAGAAAATGCATTCGCCAGGGGGAGAGTGGTCAACAAAGCCGGGCATGGGGCATGTCTCCTTGGAATGGGGTGGTGGGAAATGGCCGGGCATCATAGACAGGCCAGTGGGAAGCCTGTTTCATTGCTATTTTAAATGTAGCTACAAAGTCTTTTGTATCAAGCGCAAATGCCTTGTTTGACCTATGATGCACGTGTTGCCCTGACCCTTTGGAGCGCGCCACCATGAATGCATTGCACCCCCATCAAAAAGAAGAGCTGGCCGAGCTGGCCGCCGTGGCCATGCGCGAGCGGGGGCTGGCGCCTGAGTTTTCGCGCGCCGTGCATGAGCAGCTGCAAGCCATCGACGGCCCCAGCGAGGAAGACGGCACAGACATCGTGGACCTGACGGGCCTGCTGTGGTGCTCCATCGACAACGACGACTCGCGCGATCTGGACCAGCTCACCGTCAGCGAGGTGCTGCCCGATGGCAGCGTGAAGATCCGCGTGGCCATCGCCGATGTGGACACCCTGGTGGGCAAGGACACGCCCATTGACCGCCACGCGCAGATCAACACCACCAGCGTGTACACCTCGGCGCGCATCTTTCCCATGCTGCCCGAGCAGCTCAGCTGCGACTACACCTCGCTCAACCCCCGCACCACGCGCGTGGCCACGGTGACGGAAATGGTGTTCGCACCCGATGGCGAGCTGCTGCGTGCGCACATCCAGCGCGCGCGCGTGCGCAACCACGCGCAGCTGGCATACGACGCCGTGTCCGCCTGGATCGACGGCCAGGGCCCGCTGCCCGAAGCCGCCGAGGCCGTGCCCGGCATGGCCGAGCAGCTGCGTACGCAAGACAGCGTGGCCCAGCAGTTGCGCGCACGCCGGCGCGAGCAAGGCGCGCTGGAATTCCAGACCTTCCAGCCCCGTGCCGAGTTCGAGGGCGACCGCGTGGTGGCCATTCGCCAGCAGGTGCAAAACCGCGCGCGGCAGCTGATTGAGGAATTCATGGTGGCCACCAACGGCGTGACCGCGCGCTTTCTGGCCGGCAAACGGCGCCCCGCCATCCGCCGCGTCGTGCGCTCGCCCGAGCGCTGGGCGCGCATCGTGGACGTGGCGGCCGAACATGGCTGGACACTGCCGCCCGAGCCCGATGCCGCCGCACTGGAGCAGTTTCTGGCCGCTCAGCGCCGGCGCGACCCGCTGCGGTTTCCCGACCTGTCGCTGGTCATCGTCAAGCTCATGGGCCGTGGCGAATACGTCGTCGAGCGCCCCGATGGCCCCCGCATCGGCCACTTCGGCCTGGCCGTGCGCGACTACGCCCACAGCACCGCGCCCAACCGGCGCTATCCCGACCTCATCACCAGCCGCCTGCTCAAGGCCGCGCTGGCTGGAGTGAAAACACCTTACTCGGTGGCCGAGCTGGAAATCCTGGCCAACCACTGCACGCGCCAGGAAGACGCGGCCAACAAGGTTGAGCGCCAGATGCGCAAGTCCGAGGCGGCCATGCTGCTGGAAAGCCGGCTGGGCCAGGTGTTTGACGGCGTGGTCACCGGCGTGGCCAAGGGCAACACCTGGGTGCGCATCTTCGAGCCACCCGCCGAAGGCAAGCTGCTGCTGCCGCGCGGCAGCGCCGCCGTGCAAGTGGGCGACAAGGTGCGCGCCAAGCTGGTGGCGACCAGCGTGGAGCGGGGGTTCATCGATTTCGAGTGGACGCCAGGCAGCAGCAGCTGAAGGCCGCCGCCCGCGGCAGACGGGGCTGCTACGGCATGTGCTGGGCGCATCAAGCGCAGGCAGCAAAAAGCCCCGCCGGGGCGGGGCTGGATGCCACAGGGCAGGGGCCGTGCGGGTCGCGGGGTGTGCCGCGGCCGCAGGGGGGCCTTAAATCAGCGGCGGCGGCCCAGCAGCAGGGCCAGGGCGGCGCCGGCGGCGGCGGCCATGACCATGGCTTTGAGGGGTTGCTCTTGCACGTAGGCGGTGGTTTTGTCGGCGCACTGGCGGGCTTTTTCGCGCGCGTGGGCGGTGGTGTCGGCGGCCACTTCGCGGCAGCGCAGGGCGGCGTCTTGCACGCGGTAGGCCACGGCGTCGATGGCGGGCTTGAGGTCTTCGCGCAGGGTGCGCACTTTGGCGTCGGCCTTGTCCAGGGCGTCGTTGGCCAGCTCGCGCGCGGTGTCCACGGTGCGTTCGGCCTTGGCGGCGAGTTTGTCGGTGGCGTCCAGAGCGGTGTCGGCGATTTGGTTGACGGCTTGGTCTACTTTGCTCATAAGAAAAGTCCTTTGGCGGTGCGTGGTGCCGGGGGGCGGCCAACGACGGGGGTGGAAAAACGCAAGTATCGCCTGCCGGGGGCGGCGCGGCTTGCGTCAGCTTAAACGCGGTGGGGGTGCGGGGGCATCATCCAGGCGCGCCGGGGGGTGTCGGCGGGGGATCGGCCGGAGCGTAGGAGTCGGCTGACAGGCTCATGCCGGCCATGGCGTCGGCCATGGCGCTTTGGGGCTTGGGCTGGCTGCGCGGAATGGTGGCGGTGATGCGCGTGCCTTGGCCGGGGGTGGAGTTGATGTCCAGCCGGCCGCCGCAGGCCTGGATGCGGTGGCGCATGCCCATCAGGCCGTGGGTGGCGCGCGGCAGGCTGCGCGGGTCAAAGCCGATGCCGTTGTCGGCCACGGTGACTTCGGCGTGGTAGACGTAGTTTTTGAGCGTGACGCTGACGTGGCTGGCTTTGGCGTATTTGCCGATGTTGGTGAGCGACTCTTGCACCATGCGGTAGATGGTGAGTTCGCGCGCTTCGTCCAGGTCAACGGGTTCGAGCGCGGTTTCCAGCTCGATGCGTGAGCGTTCGCCAAATTCGCGGGCCAGGATTTGCAGCGAGGCGACCAGCCCCAGGTTGGACAGGGAGGAGGGGCGCAGGTCTTCGATGATGCGGCGCTTGAGGGCGATGCCTTGGTTGAGGATGCTGGTCAGGTGCGTCAGGCGCTCGGCCAGCTCGGGCGCGTTGGCGGGCAGGCGGGGTTTGAGGCGCGCCACGTCCAGCTTGGCGGCGGTCAGCAGGGCGCCCAGCTCGTCGTGCAGCTCGCGCGCCAGGTGGGCGCGCTCGTCTTCCACGGCTTGCTGCAAGTGCGTGGCCAGCTCGGTCAGGCGGGCGGTGCGTTCTTGCACTTGCGATTCGAGTGCGTCGCGTTCGGCTTCGAGCGCGCGCTTGATGTCTTCTTCCTTGCGTTGCAGCAAGCGGGTTTGCTGGGTGTAGAGCACAAAGGCCAGCAGCGCGGCCAGGATGCCGGCGGCCAGGCCAAAGCGGGTGACGTTGAGCAGGCGCGCGACTTCGGCGCGTTCGTTGTCCACGCGCGCCTGCGCGGTGCGGGTGAGCAAGGCGGCCAGCTCGCGCGCGTGCTGCATCTGGTCCAGCCCCACGTTGGTGGTGACGACGAAGTGCGCGGCGTCAAAGCGGTCTTGCTGGCGCAGGCGCACGGTCAGGTCCATTTCGCCAAAGCGTTGCAGCACGGCCTGGGAGAAGGCGCGCGCTTGCTCCTGAATGGTTTTGTCATGCAGCGCGGGGGCGTCGTCGATGGACGCCAGCAGGCCCTTGAGCTGCTGCTTGGCGGTGCCGTACGAGTCCAGGTAGGCGCTGTCGCCGGTGAGCACGTAGCCGCGCTGGGCGGCTTCGGCCTGCGCCAGCTCCAGCAAGGTGCTGCCTACGGCGATGTGCAGATCGTGCGCATGGCGCACGTCGGTGAGGGCGCGGGTGGTTTGCTTGTAGGCGTTTTCGTTGGCCACCATCATGACGGCGGCGCAGACAAAGCCCACGGCCAGGGCGATGCGCAGGCGGGTGCTCATGCGTGTGTGCCCGCCGGTCGGGGCGCTGGCGTGAAGGTCGCGAAGGTTGGGCATGGGTGGGGCGCCTAGAATGCATTGGCGCAGTCTGACGCCAGGGCTGTTGCGGTGCCGCCAGAGCGTGTGCTTAGGCGGTGTTTTTGTTTGGAGGGGCCATGATCAAAGTCGGCATTGTGGATGACCATGCCATTGTCCGCTCGGGACTCAAGCAGTTTTTTTCTGAGCATGTGGATTTGCGCGTGGCGGGCGAGGCCGCCAGCGGGCGCGAGGCCATTGACCTGGTGCGCACCACCGAGCTGGATGTGCTGGTGATGGACTTGTCCATGCCGGGGCAAAGCGGCATTGATGCGCTGGCCATGATCCGCGCCAAGGCGCCGGACGTGGGCATTTTGATTCTGTCGGGCTACCCCGAGGCGCATTACGCGGTGAACCTGATTCGCCAGGGCGCCAGCGGGTATCTGAACAAGGAGTGCGAGCCCAGCGAGATTGTCGAGGCCATCCGCACCATTGCGCTGGGCAAGCGCTACATCACCCCCAGCGTGGCCGAGCTGCTGGCGCAGCAGCTGGGGCGCAAGAGCGACGATGCGCCGCCGCACGAGCAGTTGTCGGAGCGGGAGTTTCAGGTGTTCTTGAAGCTGGCGCAGGGGCAGACGGCGGGCGACATTGCCAAGGCGCTGTCGCTGTCGGTCAAGACGGTGAGCACTTACCGCACGCGGCTGATGGAAAAAATGGGCCTGAGCTCCAACAGCGATTTGACGTACTACGCGCTGAAGAACCACTTGATTGATTAAGGTCTGCTGGCCCTTATTCCTGTCTTCCCCCGCCAGGGGGGAAGGTGCAGTGATACTACTAAAACAATAGCTGCTTGCGCGCGCCAGTCGTGCGCAAATGGCCTTTTTTGCTTTGAAAGCCTTTGCGTGGGCAAGATGCGGAGTGCCGCTCAGGCCAGCAGCGCGTTCACGCGCCGCACGTAGGCGGCGGGGTCGTCGGGCAGGGCGCCTTCGGCCAGCAGGGCCTGGTCCAGCAGGATGTGGGCCAGATCGTCAAAGTGCGCGTCGTCGGCTTGCAGTTTTTGCACCAGCGGGTGGCTGGGGTTGATTTCCAGCACAGGCTGGGGCGCGGGCACGTTCTGGCCGGCCTGGCGCAGCATGCGGGCCAGTTGCAGGCTCATGCCTGCGTCCTTGACGACCAGGCAGGCGGGCGAATCGACCAGGCGGCTGCTCACGCGCACGTCTTGCACCTGCCCGCCCAGGGCTTGCTTGAGTTTGTCGAGCAAGGGCTTGGCGCTTTCGGCGGCGGCGTCCAGGGCCTGCTTTTCGGCTTCGTCTTGCAGCTCGCCCAGATCCACCGCGCCCTTGGCCACCGATTGCAGGGGGGTGCCGTCAAATTCGCGCAGGTAGGACAGCGACCACTCGTCCACGCGGTCGGTCATCAAGAGCACTTCGATGCCTTTTTTCTTGAAGACTTCGAGCTGCGGGCTGTGCCGGGCGGCGGCCTGGGTGTCGGCGGTGATGTAGTAGATGGCTTTTTGGCCGTCTTTCATGCGCGCCTTGTAGTCGGCCAGGCTGACGCTGGGGGTGTCGCTGGCGGTGCTGGCGTAGCGCAGCAGCTTGGCAATGCGCTCGCGGTTGGCCGGGTCTTCGCCCAGGCCCTCTTTGAGCACGGCGCCAAAGGCGTGCCAGAAGCGGGTGTACGGGCTTTCGGCGGGGTTTTCAGCCGTGCTGGCGGGCGCTTCGGTTTTGGCTTCGTTCTTGTCTTGCACGTCGGTCACGCCGTCGGCGGCCGGGGCGGCGGCGGCAGGCGCTTGGGCTTCGGCCTTGGCCAGCTCTTCCAGCAGGCCGAGCACGCGACGGGTGTTGCCTTCGCGGATGGCGCGCACGTCGCGGCTTTCTTGCAGCAGCTCGCGGCTGACGTTCAGGGGCAAGTCGGCGGAGTCAACCACGCCTTTGACAAAGCGCAGGTAGCGCGGCAGCAGCTGCTCGGCGTCGTCCATGATGAACACGCGCCGCACGTACAGCTTGATGCCGGTCTTGGCCTCGCGGTCGTACAGGTCATGCGGCGCGTGGCTGGGCACATACAGCAGTTGGGTGTATTCGGTGCTGCCTTCCACGCGGTTGTGGCTCCAGGCCAGGGGGGGCTGCCAGTCGTGGGCGAGCTGTTCGTAGAACTGGCGGTACTGCTCGTCGCTGATGTCTTTCTTGGGCCGCGTCCACAACGCGGTGGCCTGGTTGATGGTTTCCCACTCGCCGGTTTTCACCATCTGGCCGGGCTGGCCTTCTTCTTTGGCTTCTTCCCATTTTTCGCCTTCCATCTGAATCGGCAGGGCGATGTGGTCGGCGTATTTGCCGATCAGCTCTTTCAGGCGCCAGCCGTCGGCAAATTCCAGCGCATCGTCGCGCAGGTGCAGGGTGACGCTGGTGCCGCGCGCGTCGCGGGTGATGCGCTCGACTTCGAAGTCGCCCGTGCCGCTGCTTTGCCAGCGCACGCCGTCGCTGGCGGGCAGGCCGGCGCGGCGCGATTCGACGGTGATGCGATCGGCCACGATGAAGCCGGAGTAAAAGCCCACGCCAAACTGGCCGATGAGCTGCGCGTCTTGCTTCTGATCGCCAGTGAGCTGGCTCACGAACGCCTTGGTGCCGCTTTTGGCAATGGTGCCCAGGTGGTCAATGGCCTCGGCCTGGCTCATGCCGATGCCGGTGTCGGTCACGGTGAGGGTCTTGGCGGCCTTGTCAAAGCTGATGCGCACGCGCAGCTCGGGCTGGTTGCCGTACAGATCGGGCTGTGCCAGGGCTTCAAAGCGCAGCTTGTCGCAGGCGTCGGAGGCGTTGGAGATGAGCTCGCGCAAAAAGATTTCGGGGTGCGAGTACAGCGAGTGCGTGACCAGGTGCAGCAGTTGCGCCACTTCGGCCTGGAAGGCGTGTTTCTGGATGCTCATGGTGAAAACAAGAAAGATGAAAAGAAAAACGCCCTGTTATCTGGGGCCAGGGCGGCAGCATTTCAAGACAGCCCTCAAGACAGCCCTGCGCGCCGGCTCGCGGTGTCTATTAAAAAACGCTTGATTAGCCCCCTATCACAGGCACCCCCCTTGAACAGCCCCGCAAGCGCCTC
>JAUNHQ010000101.1 GCA_030535425.1 Pseudomonadota bacterium
TTCTTCCTCAAGATCAAGGCGGTGTTCCCCGGTAATCCGTGAAGAACCTTTTTTTGGGGGCCCGCCTACAATGCGCCCGAGTGGCCCGTGTGATGCATAAAAAAGGCCATTTGCGCGCTATGGACAAGCGCAAGCAGCTATGTTTATGATAGCAAATGGGGTGTGCCCACTGTGGCCGGCACACGCGCACGCTGCCCACGTCTTTGTGAAACCTGAAAGGCAAGCCCACCATGGAGACAAACGCTTTTTCCTCAGCCGCTGACACGCCCGTTTTGCACCGGCGCGATACGCACGGCGTGCACTGGCTCACGCTCAACCAGCCCAAGTCTTTCAACGTGCTGAGCGAGGCTGTGCTGGCGGCCATGCAGCAGCACTTGGCCACCGTGGCCGCTGACGAGCAGGCGCGCGCGCTGGTCATTGCCGCCGAGGGCAAGGCGTTTTGCGCCGGGCACGATCTCAAGCAGATGAAGGCGCACCCGCGGCTGGACTATTACCAGCAGCTGTTTGCCCAGTGCAGCCGCATGATGCTGGCCCTGCACAAACTGCCCGTGCCGGTGATTGCGCGCGTGCAGGGCCTGGCCACGGCGGCGGGCTGCCAGCTGGTGGCGCAGTGCGATCTGGCGGTGGCCGCAGAAGGGGCGCGCTTTGGCGTCAATGGCATTGACGTGGGGCTGTTTTGCGCCACGCCCAGCGTGCCGCTGTCGCGCAACGTGCCGGCCAAGCAGGCCATGGAGATGCTGGTGACGGGCGGCTTCATCAATGCGCAGCAGGCGCTGGCGCGGGGGCTGGTCAACCGCGTGGCGCCGCTGGATCAGCTCGATGCCGAGCTGCAAGGGCTGCTGCAGGCCATTTTGGCCAAGCCGCGCGAGGCGCTGGCGCTGGGCAAGCAGCTGTTTTATCAGCAGCGCGAGCTGGGGCTGGAGGCGGCCTACCAGCTGGCCGGCCAGACCATGGCCTGCAACATGATGCTGGATGTGGCGCAAGAAGGCGTGCAGGCCTTCATTGACAAGCGGGAGCCGGCATGGCGCAAGACGGCCGGCTGAGCCCCGGGGCGCTGTACATCGACGACTGGCAAAGCTGGCTGCAAGCGCTCACGCGCCCGGCCACGTTGGTGGATCTGGCCACCATAGCCCTGTGCGCCTTGCTGGCCTGGGGCGTGAGCCGCGCGCTGCTGGGGCGGCGGGCGGCGCAGGCATCTGTGGGCGATGGGGGTGATGCGAACGATGGGGGCGAAGGTGACGAGGCCGCCGCCCTGGCCGGGCGCGCACGCCCGGCGGTGCTGCTGGGCGAGCACGGGTATGACGGCGTGCTGTTTCCCCTGCTGTGGCTGCTGCTGGTGGCCGGGGCGCGCGCCGTGTTGCTGCACTGGCAGAACACGCCGCTTTTGCGCGTGGCCATTCCGGTGCTGATGGCGCTGCTGGTCATTCGCCTGGGCGCGCGCGTGCTGCGCGCGGCGCTGCCGGGCCAGCCGGTGGTGCGCACGCTGGAGCGTTCCCTGTCGTGGCTGGCCTGGGGTGCCATGGTGCTGTGGGTCAGCGGCGTGCTGCCCGGCATGCTGGAGTTTTTGGGCACGCTGACCTGGAAGGTGGGCGGCACCTCCATGTCGGCGCTGACGCTGCTGGAAGGCGCGCTGACCGCTGGCGCGCTGGTGCTGCTGGCGCTGTGGGCGTCATCGGCCATCGAGGCGCGGCTGCTGCGCTCGGCCTCGGGCACTTCGCTGTCGGTGCGCAAGGCCATTGCTGACGTCACGCGCGTCTTCATGCTCTTTGTGGGCCTGCTGGTGGGGCTGTCGGCCGTGGGCATTGACCTGACGGCGCTGTCGGTGCTGGGCGGTGCCATTGGCGTGGGCATTGGCTTTGGCCTGCAAAAGCTCACGGCCAACTATGTCTCGGGCTTTGTGGTGCTGGCCGAGCGCAGCCTGCGTATTGGCGATGTGGTGCGCGTGGGCGGCTTTGAAGGGCGCATCACCGACATCCGCGCGCGCTACACCCTCATCCGCTCGGCCGGCGGCATAGAGGCCATGGTGCCCAACGAGACCATGATGACCAGCACCATTGAAAACCTCACGCTCAGCGATCGGCGCGTGTCGCAGTTCACCGCCGTGTCGGTGGGCTATGACAGCGACGTGGAGCGGGTGCGCAGCCTGCTGATTGAAGCAGCGCTGGAATGCCCGCGCGTGCTGCGCGAGCCCGCGCCCAGCGCGCTGCTGACCAGCTTTGGCGCCGACGGGCTGGACTTTTCCCTCAGCTACTGGATCGGCGATCCCGAAAACGGCCTGGGCGGCCCGCGCTCGCAAATCAACCAGGCCGTGCTGGCGCGGCTGCGCACGCATGGCATCAATATTGTTTGACCACAGCGCGTGGTGCATGCCGTGGCCGCGCCTGTCCCGGCGACGACAGCCACCGATTGAGCAGGCAGGCAAGTTGCAGCATGCTCATGAAAAGCACGGGCGTTTTATTTTGCGGCGATTCAGGGCATTCATTGATTGACACGTCCTAGAATAGCTTCCGTATTCGTCAATCCGGCAGGCAAGCGAAGCCTGCCGATTTTTTGCCAACCCAAGCCAACTCAGGAGATACCCTGCATGAAAGCACTCGTCGCGGTCAAGCGCGTGGTGGACTACAACGTGAAAGTGCGCGTGAAGTCCGACCAGACAGGCGTGGACATTGCCAACGTGAAGATGAGCATGAACCCCTTTGACGAAATTGCGGTGGAAGAGGCCGTGCGTCTGAAGGAAAAAGGTGTCGTCACGGAAATCGTGGCCGTCTCCTGCGGCGTGGCACAGGCACAAGAAACCCTGCGCACGGCCATGGCCATTGGCGCCGACCGCGGCATTCTGGTGGAAACGAACGAAGAGCTGCAACCGCTGGCCGTGGCCAAGCTGCTCAAGGCCGTGGTGGACAAGGAGCAGCCCCAGCTCATCATCCTGGGCAAGCAGGCCATTGACGACGACGCCAACCAAACCGGCCAGATGCTGGCCGCGCTGGCCGACTTGCCCCAGGCCACCTTTGCCAGCAAGGTGGAAGTCGAAGGCGGCCAGGCCAAGGTCACGCGCGAAGTCGATGGTGGCCTGGAAACCGTGGCCATTACCCTGCCTGCCGTGGTGACCACCGATTTGCGCCTGAACGAGCCGCGCTACGTCACCCTGCCCAACATCATGAAGGCCAAGAAAAAGCCGCTGGACACCCTCAAGCCCGAAGAGCTGGGTGTGGACGTGGCCCCGCGCCTGAAGACGCTGAAAGTGGCCGAGCCGCCCAAGCGCGGCGCGGGCGTGAAAGTGCCCGACGTGGCCACGCTGGTGGACAAGCTCAAGAACGAAGCCAAAGTGATCTGATGGCTGGATGGCTGACTGGCAGGCCCAGCCGAGTGGCCTTGGGCGCGCCAGAAGCACCGCCAACGCCACGCTGAACGCACAACCCGAGGAATTCCTATGACCGCACTCGTTATTGCTGAACACGACAACGCCTCCCTCAAGGGAGCCACCCTCAACACCGTGACCGCCGCCGCTGCCTGCGGGGGCGATGTGCACGTGCTGGTGGCCGGCCACAACGCAGACGCTGCTGCCCAGGCCGCCGCGCAGATTGCCGGCGTGACCAAGGTGCTGCACGCAGACGACGAAGCCCTGGCCCACGGCCTGGCTGAAAACTTGGCCGCCCTGGTGCTGGCTGTGGCTGGCAACTACAGCCACATCCTGTTTCCCGCCACCGCCAGCGGCAAGAACGTGGCCCCCCGCGTGGCCGCCAAGCTGGACGTGGCGCAGATCAGTGACATCACCAAGGTGGACAGCCCCGATACCTTCGAGCGCCCCATCTACGCCGGCAACGCCATCGCCACCGTGCAAAGTGCCGATGCCACCAAGGTCATCACCGTGCGCACCACCGGCTTTGACGCCGCAGCCGCTACCGGCGGCAGCGCCGCCGTGGAAAGCGTGTCCTGCGTGCTTGTTGATGAAGGCAAGAGCCGCTTCGTGGGCCAGGAAATCGCCAAGAGCGACCGCCCCGAGCTGACCGCCGCCAAGATCGTTGTTTCCGGCGGCCGCGCGCTGGGCAGCGAAGAAAAGTTCAAAGAAGTCATCACCCCCCTGGCCGACAAGCTGGGCGCAGCCATTGGCGCCAGCCGCGCCGCCGTGGACGCGGGCTACGCCCCCAACGACCTGCAAGTGGGCCAAACGGGCAAGATCGTTGCGCCCCAGCTCTACATTGCCGCAGGCATCTCCGGCGCCATTCAGCACCTGGCGGGCATGAAGGACAGCAGGGTCATCGTGGCCATCAACAAAGACCCCGAAGCGCCCATTTTCAGCGTGGCCGACTATGGCCTGGAGGCCGACCTGTTCGAGGCCGTGCCCGAGCTGGTCAAGGCACTGTAAAAGCCCCTTGAAGCGCAGGATGCAGTTTTCTTGAAAGCGCTTCACCCCAGGGCATCGCGCGCGATGCCCTTTTTTTCATCACGACAGATTTTTTTGTGTGCAGGAGATTCGCGCCATGAGTTACCAGGCCCCCGTCAAGGACATGCTGTTCAACATCGAGCACTTGGCCCGCATCGGTGAAATTGCCCAGATCCCCGGCTTTGAAGACGCCGGCCTGGAAACCGCCCAGGCCGTGCTGCAAGAGTGCGCCAAGTTCAACGAAGGCGTGATCGCGCCGCTGAACGTGGCGGGCGACACCGCCCCCTCCAGCCTGAAAGACCACGTGGTCACCACCACCGAAGGCTTCAAGGCCGCCTTCAAGCAATTTGCCGAAGGCGGCTGGCAGGGCCTGCAACACCCGGCCGAATTTGGCGGCCAGGGCCTGCCCAAAACCATTGGCGCGGCCTGCGTCGAAATCCTGAACTCTGCCAACCTGAGCTTTGCCCTGTGCCCGCTGCTGACCGACGGCGCCATTGAGGCGCTGCTGACCGCAGGCAGCGACGAGCTCAAGGCCACCTATCTGGAAAAACTGGTGGCGGGCGAATGGACCGGCACCATGAACCTGACCGAGCCGCAGGCCGGCTCTGACCTGGCCCTGGTGCGCACCCGCGCCGAGCCGCAGCCCGACGGCACCTACAAAGTCTTTGGCACCAAGATCTTCATCACCTATGGCGAGCACGACATGGCCGAGAACATCGTCCACCTGGTGCTGGCCCGCGTGGCAGGCGCGCCCGAAGGCGTCAAGGGCATCAGCCTGTTCGTCGTGCCCAAGTTCCTCGTCAAGCAAGACGGCAGCCTGGGCGACCGCAACGACGTGTACTGCGTCAGCATCGAACACAAGATGGGCATCAAGGCCAGCCCCACCGCCGTGCTTCAGTTTGGCGACAACGGTGGCGCCGTGGGCTACCTGGTGGGCGAGGAAAACCGCGGCCTTGAATACATGTTCATCATGATGAACGCCGCCCGCTACGCCGTGGGCGTGCAAGGCATTGCCGTGGCCGAGCGCGCCTACCAAAAAGCCGTGGCCTACGCCAAGGAGCGCGTGCAAAGCCGCCCGGTGGACGGCAGCGTCAAAGGCTCGGCCACCATCATCCATCACCCCGACGTGCGCCGCATGCTCATGACCATGCGCGCACTGACCGAAGGCTGCCGCGCCATGGCCAGCGTGGCAGCCGCCGCCTACGACGCCGCGCACCACCACCCCGATGCCGAGGTGCGCCGCCAGAACCAGACCTTCTACGAATTCATGGTGCCCCTGGTCAAGGGCTACAGCACCGAAATGAGCCTGGAAGTCACCAACCTGGGCGTGCAGGTGCACGGCGGCATGGGCTTTATTGAAGAAACCGGCGCCGCCCAGTACTACCGCGACGCCAAGATCCTCACCATCTACGAAGGCACCACTGCCATTCAGGCCAACGACCTGGTGGGCCGCAAAACCGCGCGCGACGGCGGCCAAACCGCGCTCAGCCTGGCCGCGCAGATTGCCGCCACCGAGAAAGAGCTGGCCCAAGGCAGCGACGCCGCCCAGGCCGTGGCCCGCCACCTGGGCGCGGCGCGCGGCGCGTTTGAAGACGTAGTGCGCTTCATTGCCGAGCAGGCCAAGGCCGACCCCAACGCCGCCTACGCCGGCAGCGTGCCCTACCTCATGCTCGCAGGCAACCTGGTGGCCGGCTGGCAGCTGGCGCGCGCGCTGCAAGTGGCTGAAAAACAAATCGCCGCAGGCCAGGAAGTGCCCTTTATGCAGGCCAAGATCAGCACCGCACGCTTTTACGCCGAGCACATCCTCACCCGCGCCAGCGCCCTGCGCGAGGCCATCGTGGGCGGCGCAGGCAGTGTCATGGCCTTGCCCATGGAGGCATTCTGAGCTTCTGAGCGTGTCTTGATATTAGGCTAACTCACTTTTTGATAGCTGCTACCGCTTGATTCACAAGCGGTAGCAGCTTTTTTTATTGAATGCAGGCCGTCACGGAGTGTGCCTGTTCGCTGCGGGCGATGGGGCGCGTGCGGGCTGTGCAGAGGCGGTGGTGCCCAGCTCTTCGCGCAGCACCCAGGCCGCTTCCTGGGTGGTGGGATGCTGCGGGTAGCGTTTGCGCAGGGTGTGATAGACGGGCAGGGCTTTGTCTCCGCGGCCCAGCCCTTGTTTGAGGGCGCGGATGATGAGCTCATACGCCTGCGGTATGTGCGTGTCGCCGGCAAAGCGTTTGTCAAAGCCGCGCAGCAGGGCGATGGCTTGCCGGGCGTCCATCTGTTTCCAGGCCTGTTCGGCCAGGGTCAGGGTGTGGTCGGCCTGGCTCAGGGCAAAGCCAGGCAGCTTGGCCGCGACGGCGGCATGCACCTGCAAGGCCTCTGCGGTGTGCTGCTGCGCCAGCAGCAGGGGGATGAAGCGCTGGGCATGGTCGTGCAGGCGGCCAGATTGCGGGTCGTCCAGCAGCAGCACGCGGTGGTAGCGGCGCTGGTCGCTCACGTTGTCGTAGCCGGTGCGCGCCCATTCGCGTGCCTGCGCGATGGCTTCTTTCAGATCGCCGGCTTGTACCAGTGCAGCCACTTCAGTGTCGCGCCGCTGGGCCGGGGTGGGAACGGGCTGGGTAGCGCCTGCCTCGGGTGCGGGGGTGCGCAGCACGTCGATTTGCAGCGCGCCATGGTGCTGGTACATCACGTAGCCGATGAGCGCGGCCATGACCCACAGAAAGTACACCCCCGCTGACACGATGAGTGGCGGCAGCAGCCAGTCGGGCGCAATGGGCACCAGCAGTTGCAGCGCCTGGGGAAAACCCATCAGCAGCAGGAACAGAAACAGGCACAGCAGCAGGTAATGCGGGCCAACGCCTGTCATGGTGGCCAGCAGCTCCAGCGGGTTGAGCGATGCGCGCAGGCTGAAGCTTTGGATCAGCACCATCAGCGTGGCGGGCAGCATGAACGAAGACACCAGGCTGGCGCCCATGCCCAGCACCTCGCTTTTCGTGTCCAGATAGGTGATGAGCGAACCATGCAGCACCAAGATGACAAAGAACTTCCAGGGCAGCACCTTCCAGTCCGGATCAGACAGCGCATGGGTGTATTCGCGGCTGTGCAGCACCCCGCGCGAGGCCAGCGCAGCCACTTTGAACGCGTAGCGGCTGGCGCCCAGCACGATGCCCAGAAACACCAGGGCGCGGGCTGGGTGTGGCAGCAGCAGAAGATAGCTCAGCAGCGCCAGCAGTCCCATGAGCAGCAGCGGCTCCAACTGCAAAGGGAACAGGAAAAAGCTGTTGAGCCGCAGCCAGAATGGCGTGATGGCCGGACGCTGGCTGGCCTGGCCGTCAAGCGCGCTGTCAGGCCCGTGATCGGCAGACGCAAGATCAGGCGCGGGCAAGGGGCTGTCGGGCATGGCGGTGGCAGACAAAGGCGTGGGCGCCCGGCACTGTATCAGAAAGAAACATCGTGCAAGCCTCTTTGCGCGTCTGCTGTCTGACGTGGTCCAGCGCGGGTATGTTGTGTGTGCCTGGAAAAAACGTTCGAGGCATCAATGGAAGTGACCGTTTGCGCTTGATAAATAAGGGTTTCAAGCTATTTAAATAAAAGCATTCATATCACCTCTTTGCGCTGGCCTGTCTGGCCTGGGCGGCAGGGTGTGACAAAGGGTGGGCGGGCACAATAGTTGCCACTATGAGTGCATTGCAACAACTGTTGATCGCAGGCGGCGGCATAGG
>JAUNHQ010000017.1:0-40111 GCA_030535425.1 Pseudomonadota bacterium
TGGTGCTGGACATGACGCTGCGCGACATCGAGCGCGTGCTGTACTTTGAAGCCTACGTCGTCACCGACCCCGGCATGACCCCGCTCAAAAAATTCAGCATCATGAGCGAGGACGACTACGACGCCAAGCGCAAGGAATACGGCGACGAGTTCGTCGCCCGCATGGGCGCCGAGGGCATCAAGGAGCTGCTGGAAAACATCGACCTGGACATCGAGATCGAGAAGCTGCGCGGCGATCTGACCGGCTCGGAAGTCAAGGTCAAGAAAAACGCCAAGCGCCTGAAAGTGCTGGAGGCGTTCAAGAAATCCGGCATCAAGCCCGAGTGGATGGTGCTGGACGTGCTGCCCGTGCTGCCGCCCGATCTGCGCCCGCTGGTGCCGCTGGACGGTGGCCGCTTTGCCACGTCTGACCTGAACGATTTGTACCGCCGCGTCATCAACCGCAACAGCCGCCTGCGCCGCCTGCTGGAGCTCAAGGCGCCCGAAATCATCGCGCGCAACGAAAAGCGCATGCTGCAAGAAGCCGTGGACAGCCTGCTGGACAACGGCCGCCGCGGCAAGGCCATGACCGGCGCCAACAAGCGCGCGCTGAAGTCGCTGGCCGACATGATCAAGGGCAAGGGCGGGCGCTTCCGCCAGAACCTGCTGGGCAAGCGCGTGGACTACTCGGGCCGCTCGGTCATCACCGTGGGCCCCACGCTCAAGCTGCACCAGTGCGGCCTGCCCAAGCTGATGGCGCTCGAACTCTTCAAGCCCTTCATCTTTGCCCGCCTGGAAGCCATGGGCATTGCCACCACCATCAAGGCCGCCAAGAAAGAAGTGGAAAGTGGCACGCCCGTGGTGTGGGACATTCTGGAAGAGGTCATCACCGAGCACCCGGTGCTGCTCAACCGCGCGCCCACGCTGCACCGCCTGGGCATCCAGGCGTTCGAGCCCATCTTGATCGAAGGCAAGGCCATTCAGCTGCACCCGCTGGTGTGCGCCGCCTTCAACGCCGACTTTGACGGCGACCAGATGGCCGTGCACGTGCCCCTGTCGGTGGAAGCGCAGATGGAAGCGCGCACGCTCATGCTGGCGTCCAACAACGTGCTGTTCCCGGCCTCGGGCGAGCCGTCCATCGTGCCCTCGCAAGACGTGGTGCTGGGCCTGTACTACACCACGCGCGAGCGCATCAACGGCAAGGGCGAAGGCCTGGTGTTTGCCGACATTGGCGAAGTGCAACGCGCGCTGGACGCGGGCGTGGTAGAGCTGACGGCCAAGATCAGCGTGCGCCTGACCGAATGGACCAAGGACAAAGCCACGGGCGAGCTGGTGCCGGCCACCAACCTGGTGGAAACCACCGTGGGCCGCGCCCTGCTGTCCGAAATCCTGCCCCGCGGCCTGCCCTTTGCACTGATGAACAAGGCGCTGAAGAAAAAGGAAATCTCGCGCCTGATCAACGCCTCCTTCCGCAAGTGCGGCCTGAAGGAAACCGTGGTGTTTGCCGACAAGCTGCTGCAAAACGGCTTCCGCCTGGCCACGCGCGCAGGCATCTCCATCGCCATCGACGACATGCTGGTGCCCAAGGAAAAGTACGGCATCATCGAGCGCGCCGAGGCCGAGGTCAAAGAGATCGAGCAGCAGTACGTCTCGGGCCTGGTGACCGCGGGCGAGCGCTACAACAAGGTGGTGGACATCTGGGGCAAGGCCGGTGACGAAGTCTCCAAGGTCATGATGGCCCAGCTGGCCAAGCAAAAAACCACCGACCGCCACGGCAAGGAAGTAGAGCAAGAGTCCTTCAACTCCATCTACATGATGGCCGACTCCGGCGCGCGCGGCTCGGCGGCGCAGATCCGCCAGCTGGCCGGCATGCGCGGCCTGATGGCCAAGCCCGATGGCTCCATCATCGAAACGCCCATCACCGCGAACTTCCGCGAAGGGCTGAACGTGTTGCAGTACTTCATCTCCACGCACGGCGCCCGCAAGGGCCTGGCCGACACGGCGCTGAAGACCGCCAACTCCGGCTACCTGACCCGCCGCCTGGTAGACGTGACGCAGGATTTGGTGGTGACCGAAGACGACTGCGGCACCAGCGACGGCGCCGTCATGCGCGCCATCGTCGAAGGCGGTGAAGTCATCGAATCGCTGCGCGAGCGCATTCTGGGCCGCACCGCAGCCGAAGACCTGGTCAACCCCGAGACGCAGGAAGTGGTGCTCAAGGCCGGCCAGATGCTGGACGAAGACGCCATTGACGAGCTGGAAGCCGCCGGCATTGACGAAGTGCGCGTGCGCACCGCGCTGACCTGCGGCACGCGCTTTGGCATCTGCGCCAAGTGCTACGGGCGCGACCTGGGCCGGGGCGGCCTGGTCAACAAGGGCGAGGCCGTGGGCGTGATCGCCGCCCAGTCCATCGGCGAGCCCGGCACGCAGCTGACCATGCGTACCTTCCACATCGGTGGCGCCGCCTCGCGCGCGGCCGTGGCCTCCAGCGTGGAAGCCAAGTCCAACGGCCTGATTGGCTTTAACGCCACCATGCGTTACGTGACCAACACCAAGGGCGAGCTGGTGGTCATCTCCCGCTCGGGCGAGATCATCGTGGCCGACGAATTCGGCCGCGAGCGCGAGCGCCACAAGGTGCCTTACGGCGCCACGCTCACCGTCAAGGCCGACCAATCCATCAAGGCTGGCACCATCCTGGCCAACTGGGACCCGCTCACGCGCCCCATCATCACCGAATACGCCGGCACGGTGAAGTTCGAGAACGTGGAAGAAGGCCTGACGGTGGCCAAGCAGGTGGATGAGGTCACGGGCCTGTCCACGCTGGTGGTGATCGACCCCAAGCGCCGCGGCTCGGCCAAGATCGTGCGCCCGCAAGTCAAGCTGGTGGACGCGCAGGGCAACGAGGTCAAGATCCCCGGCACCGACCACTCCGTGACCATTGGTTTCCAGGTGGGCGCGCTTATTCAGGTGCGCGACGGCCAGGACGTGGGCCCCGGCGAGGTGCTGGCCCGCATCCCGGTGGAAGGGCAGAAAACCCGCGACATCACGGGCGGCTTGCCGCGCGTGGCCGAGCTTTTTGAAGCCCGCAGCCCCAAGGACAAGGGCACGCTGGCCGAGATGACCGGCACCATCTCCTTCGGCAAGGAAACCAAGGGCAAGATCCGCCTGCAAATCACTGACCCCGAAGGCAAGGTGTGGGAAGAGCTGATTCCCAAGGAGAAAAACATCCTCGTGCACGAAGGTCAGGTGGTCAACAAGGGCGAAAGCATCGTCGACGGCCCCGCCGATCCGCAGGACATCCTGCGCCTGCTGGGCATGGAAGAGCTGGCGCGCTACATCGTCGATGAGGTGCAAGACGTCTACCGCCTGCAAGGCGTGAAGATCAACGACAAGCACATCGAAGTGATCGTGCGCCAGATGCTGCGCCGCGTCGTGGTGGAGAACCCGGGCGACTCCGGCTACATCGCCGGCGAGCAGGTCGAGCGCAGCGAAATGCTGGACACCAACGACGCCCTGCGCGCCGAAGGCAAGATGCCCGCCACCTACACCAACTTGCTGCTGGGCATCACCAAGGCCAGCCTGTCCACCGACAGCTTCATCAGCGCCGCGTCCTTCCAGGAAACCACGCGCGTGCTCACCGAAGCGGCCATCATGGGCAAGCGCGACGAGCTGCGTGGCCTGAAGGAAAACGTCATCGTCGGCCGCCTGATCCCCGCAGGCACCGGCCTGGCCTACCACCAGGCGCGCAAGGCCAAGGACGCCATGGACGAGGCCGAGCGCCGCGCCATCGCCGAGGCCGAAGCCGCCGAGCTGGCCGGCACGGCCGGTGACGCGGACACTGAAGCCAGCGCCGACGAAGGGGCCGCCGCCGAGTAAGGCTGAGTGCGCCGCGCCACAGGCGTGAACCCTTGGGCGCCCTTGCCGTCGCATGCATGCGCGGCAAGGGCGCTTTGTTTTTTAGGTGGGGCTTGCCCGCACGGTTTATGGCCAGACCGCGGGCGCGCACCTTGTCAAAGAAAAGGCCGTGCCGCGCTGCAAGCAATGGCATGCTGCCATGCGATGGGCTTGTTGGGGCGCGATACTCTCCAGTCTTTGGCTCCAAGCCGTTTGCAGACTGCATGACATGCTGAATCTTCCACTTTGGTTCTGGGCGCTGCCCGCCTTGGCTTTTTTCTGGCTGGTGGGGGCTTACAACCGCCTGGTGCGCCTGCGCGCCGCCGTGGGCAAGGCCTTTGCGGCGCTGGACGAGCAACTGGTGCGCCAGCTGGTGTGGGTGCAAGGCTGCCTGCCCGAATCCATGCGCGGCGGTGCGGCCACCGCCCCCGTCGAGCTGCAAGACGAGGTCACCGCCGCCTGGGCGCGCCTGCAAGCGGCCAGCGACCAGTTTGCCGTGGTGCTGGCACAGGCGCGCGCCAAGCCCTTGGACGCCGCCGCCATGGCCAGCCTGGTGCTGGCGCACGAGGCCATGCGCACCGCCTGGAGCGGCGCGCTGACCCACGCCGTGCCGCCCGATGCCGTGCCTTCGCCCGAACGCCTGCAAGCGCGCTGGATGCGCCTGCTGCACCAGGCCATGCCCTTGCGCACGGCCTTCAACGACGCCGCCTCTGCCTACAACCAGGCCATTGGCCAATTTCCTGCCTGGCTGCTGGCGCGGCTGGTGGGCTTTCGGCCAGCGGGCAGCTTGATGCGACTGGCTGACAAAGCTTGATGGTTGCGAGGGAATGGTCATGCCTCGGAAGGTAAAGTGAAAAACGGCATTTGCGCGCTCTGTATAATGTTTTTAAGCTATAAATAAAATAGCATTTATCTTCTCTGTTCCTGCCTCGCCAAGCGCACGGCGCGCGCCAAGGTGTGTGCAGGCTGTGCCCCCGTCATGTCAGTGTCTGACCATATTTCGGCTCCTTCCGTGGTGCCTTTGTGGCGCCAGCTTCAGGCTGCGGCGCGCCTGTTGTGCGGCGTGCGTGAAGGGCGCTCGCTCACCCCTCAGCTGGAGGCGGTGGACACCGCCTTGCGCCCTGGCGCGCAGGCATTGTCCTTTCACGCACTGCGCTGGCTGGGGCTGGCGCAGGGTTTGCGCGAACGCCTGGCCGCACGGCGTCCGCCCGCAGCGGTGGATGCCCTGCTTTGCACTGCCCTGGCCTTGCTGGCACCCGAAGGGCCGTTGGCCTATCCGCCGTTTACCCTGGTGGATCAAGCGGTGGAGGCCGCCAAACGCGATAAGGCTCTGCGTGCGCATGCTGCCCTGGTCAACGCCTGCCTGCGGCGATTTCTGCGCGAGCAGGCCAGCTTGATGGCTGCTGTGCGTCAGACCGACGAGGTGGCGCGTTGGAACCACCCGCGCTGGTGGATCGAACGCTTGCGCCGCGACCATCCTCAGCACTGGCAAGCCATCTTGCAAGCTGCGCAGGGGCACCCACCCATGGTGCTGCGCGTGAATGTGCAGCGCATCGGCGTGGCCGATTTCATGGCCCAACTGGCGCAGGCAGGCATGCCCGCCACGGCGCTGGGCGGCGCGGCTGTGCAACTGGACAAGCCGTGTCCTGTGACGCAACTGCCAGGCTTTGCCGATGGCTGGGTGGCCGTGCAATCGGCCAGCGCGCAGATGGCAGCGCCGCTGCTGCTGGATGGCTTGCCCGCAGCCGCCCCGCGCGTGCTCGATGCCTGCGCCGCCCCGGGCGGCAAGACCGCCCACCTGCTGGCGCTGCGCCCGAGGGCGCAGGTGCTGGCGCTGGAGGTGGACTCCACGCGCGCGCCGCGTATCGGTCAGAACCTGGCGCGCCTGGGCGTGCAAGCCGATGTGCGCGTGGCCGATGCCGCGCGGCCAGCGCAATGGTGGCGAGGTGAGCGCTATGACGCCATCTTGCTTGACGCGCCATGCAGCGCCTCTGGCATCACAGCCCGCCACCCAGATGTGCGCTGGCTGCGGCGCGAGGCCGATATTGCCCAACTGGCCGCTGCGCAGGACGCGCTGCTGCATGCACTGTGGCCACTGCTGCTGCCCGGCGGGCGGCTGCTGTACTGCACCTGCTCGGTGTTCAGGCAGGAAGGCAGCGAACGCATACAAATGTTTGCTGCACACCACGCCGATGCGGTGTTGCTGCCTTCGCCAGGCCATTTGCTGCCTGGTCTGGATGGCAGTGCCGCTGCGCTTGGCGACAATGCAGGCCGTGACGATGGTTTTTATTACGCATTGCTGGACAAGCGCGGCGCTTAGGCGCGCGCTGGGCAGGGCAGGGCTGGCCGTGGCCTTGCTGCTGTGTGGCCTGCTGGCGCTGCCCGCTGCCCGTGCGCAGCACGCTGCGTTGGATACCTTGCGCGTGGAGCGCACCGAGGATGGCCTGTTTTTGACCGCGAAGGTGGACTTTGATCTGCCCGCCGTGGTGCAGGATGCGCTGCACAAGGGCATTCCCATCTACTTCGTGGCCGAGGCCGATGTGCTGCGCGAGCGCTGGTACTGGTACGACAGCCAGGTCAGCCAGGCCCGGCGCTACATGCGCGTGGCCTATCAGCCGCTTACGCGCCGCTGGCGCTTGAACACCTCGCCCGAGCCGCTGTCCAACGCTGGCTTGGGCGTGAGCCTGACACAGCACTACGACACTCTGGATGAAGCCCTGGCCGCTGTCAGTCGCATTCCACGCTGGCGCATCGCTACGGCACAGGATCTGCAAGGCAATGGCAGGCAGATCTTGCGCTTTCGCTTCCGGCTGGACGCCAGTCAGTTGCCGCGTACCCTGCAGGTCGGCGCGGTGGGCCAGGCCGACTGGGTGGTGGCGGTGGAGCGGCGTATTGACCTCACGCAGGAGGGCGGGCCGTGACGGCCGCCGCCGTACACACGGGCCCGGCCTCGCGCCATGCCATGCGGCGCTGGGTGCTGTGGCTGGCCATCGCGGCGCTGGTGGGGATCGGGCTGATTCTGGTTTTTCTGCTGGCACAGGCCACCAATAACCGACTGCTCTACGAGCGCCACTACGCACGGCTGTTTGCCGTCAACGTGGTGGTGGCGGTGGTGCTGGCGCTGGTGATCGCCTGGGGCATCTACCGCCTGCTTTCGCGCCTGCGGCGTGGCAAGTTCGGCAGCCGCCTGCTCATCAAGCTGGCCGCCATCTTCGGTCTGGTGGGCGTGCTGCCCGGGCTGTTGATCTACGTGGTGTCTTACCAATTCGTCTCCCGTTCCATCGAGTCGTGGTTCGACGTCAAGGTAGAGGGCGCGTTGGAGTCGGGCCTCACCCTGGCTCGCACTTCGCTGGAGACCCAGGCGCGCGACTTTGGCAACCAGTTGCGCACAGCCAGCGCCGCGCTGGCGGGGCGCTCCGATGCAACGGCGTCATTGGCGCTGGAGCAAATACGCACCCAGCTGGGGGCGACCGATGTCACGCTATGGAGCGGCTCAGGTCAGCTGATTGCGGGCACTGGGCAATCACGCTTTGAGCTGGCCCCTGAGCGTCCCAGTGGCACCATGCTGCGCGGCCTGCGTGAGCAAGGCGTGGCCACACAGATCGAAGGCCTGGATGAGGCCAATGCCACTCCGGGCGGCACGCCTCCGGCCGCCCGCATCCGCGCCCTGGTGGCGGTACGCCCCAGCGCCATAGGCCTGGTGGACGAGCAGCGGCTGCTGCAAGCTGTGCTGCCTTTGCCCAGCACGCTCGTGGCCCATGCCCTGGCTGTGCAAGAGGCCAACCGGGAATACCAGGAACGTGCCCTGGGACGCGACGGTCTGCGCCGCATGTACATCGGCACACTCACGCTCAGTCTGTTTCTGGCTGTCTTTGGTGCCGTATTGCTGGCCGTGGTGCTGGGCAAGCAATTGGCCACACCGCTGCTCATGATTGCCGATGGTATGCGTCAGGTGGCCGCAGGCGATTTGCGTCCCAAGCTCGTGCTGCCTGGTAAAGACGAACTGGTGGGGCTGACACGCTCTTTTGCCGACATGACGCAGCAACTGGCCGACGCCCGCGCTGCTGTGGACGCCAGCATGCACGCCGTGGATGCGGCGCGCGCTCACCTGCAAACCATCCTCGACAATCTCACGGCCGGTGTCATCGTGCTCGACCGGGAGGGCGTCATCCAGTCTTCCAACCCTGGTGCGACGCGCATTCTGCGTGTGCCCCTGGCGGCCAGCGCAGGGCGACCACTGGGTGCGCTGCCTGCGCTCGAAGGTTTTGCAGCCGAGGTGCAGGCGCAGTTTGCCGCGTTTGAGGGCGAGCGCCAGGAACATGGTCTGGAGCATTGGCAGAAGTCCTTCGAGCTGTACGGCCATGCCGGTGGCGGCGTGGCGGCCGAAGCGGTATCTCTGGTCGCACGAGGCGCTGCGCTGCCTAGCGGCTTTCGCTTGTTGGTGTTCGACGACATATCCGAAATCGTCTCTGCCCAGCGTGCCCAGGCCTGGGGTGATGTGGCGCGCCGCCTGGCGCACGAAATCAAAAATCCGCTCACACCCATTCAGCTGTCGGCAGAGCGGCTGGAGCACAAGCTGGCCGCCAAACTGGTCGACGCCGACCGCGCGCTGCTTGTGAAGTCGGTGCGAACCATCGTCGATCAGGTCGCGGCCATGCAGCGTCTGGTCAATGAATTCCGCGACTATGCACGCTTGCCCACGGCCCAGCTCAAACCGCTTGATCTGAACGAGCTCATCAGCGAAGTGCTGCATTTGTACGCCGGCGCTGTGGAAGGCGAGAGTGGGCGGCCCGCACCCCTGGCCGTCGAATGCGACCCCGCCTGCCCGCTGATCATGGGCGACGCTCAGCAACTGCGGCAGGTCATCCATAACCTCGTGCAAAACGCGCTCGACGCTACGGGCGAGGCAGCCGCTGGCAGCGGTGCCAGCGTCATCCTGCGCACCCAGTGGCTGACGGGCGCCAAGCGTGTGCGCATGAGCGTCGTTGACCATGGCCCCGGCTTTCCCGACGCCATCCTCAAGCGCGTCTTTGAACCCTATGTGACGACCAAGGCCAAGGGTACGGGCCTTGGCCTGGCTGTGGTCAAGAAAATCGCCGAGGAGCATGGCGCCCGTATCGATGTATCCAATCGCATCGACCATGGCAAAGTCCTGGGCGCGCAGGTATCGTTATCATTTGAGCCAGCACCTCAAGTGCTATCAATCTAATAACATAGGAAGGAACCTTTTCGCGACATGGCCAATATCCTGGTGGTTGACGACGAACTCGGCATACGGGATCTGCTGTTTGAGATCCTGAACGATGAGGGGCACACCGTCGAGCTGGCAGAAAATGCCGCCCAGGCTCGTGCCGCCCGGCAAGCTGGCCAGCCCGATCTGGTTCTGCTCGACATCTGGATGCCCGATACCGATGGCGTAACCCTGCTCAAAGAATGGCGCAGTGGCGGTCTGTTGACCATGCCCGTCATCATGATGAGTGGTCATGCCACCATTGACACAGCGGTGGAAGCTACCCGCATCGGCGCGCAGTCTTTTCTTGAAAAGCCCATCACGCTGCAAAAACTGCTCAAAGCGGTTCAGCACGCGCTGACCCGTGAGTCGCCGCCGTCAGCCATGGATGCGGCCAAAGGCAGTGAAGTGGTCGCATCTGTCAGCGTGAGTGAATTGACCGTAGAGGCCGCCATGACAGGCGGGCAGGCATTGCCTGTCAGCGTGGATTTGAGTCCCCAGGGGCAGCAGACCTTCGAGCTTGATAAGCCCCTGCGCGAAGCACGTGACCTGTTTGAAAAAGCCTATTTTGAATACCACCTTGTCCGAGAAGGCGGATCCATGACCCGCATGGCTGAAAAAACAGGTCTGGAGCGCACTCATCTGTATCGCAAGCTCAAGCAACTTGGCGTGGACTTGGTGCGCGGTCGACGCAATGCCAACAACGGAAGTTGATCAGCTTTGGTTCATGCTATAATTTTCGACTTGTCGGCCTGGTAGCTCAGTTGGTAGAGCAGCGGATTGAAAATCCGCGTGTCGGTGGTTCGATTCCGCCCCAGGCCACCAAATACAAGCGCCCAACTGCTCTGCGGTTGGGCGTTTTTCTTTGTGCGCTCCGCACGCTACGCGGGGGTGCGCGTCGTTTCACGTGTGTCGGAACCTATGCGCGCGTGCCGCAAATCTGGCTCGTTTCCAAAACTGCGCTAAGACGTGTTCACACTACTCTTTATTCCGTGTCCTTTGCCCCCTGATGTCCAGTCCAGGCATGTTGTACATCAGCCAAGACCAATTCAAACGCATCCGCCACCTGCTGCCCCTGCCTCGCGGCAATGTGCGCATCAGCCACTTTCGCTTTGAAGCCACCTTGAAATCTTGAGCCACGCGGAAGTAGAGAATTTCTTACAACGGAGTCTCTACATGAAGAAATCCAGGTTCAGTGAAAGCCAGATCGTTGGCATCCTCAAGGAGGTCGAGCTTGGTGCGAAGGTTGGCGAGACATGCACAAAGCATGGCATCAGAGAGCCGACCTACTACAAGTGCAAGAGCCAGTTCTCGGGCATGACGGTTTCGCGCCTGGCCCAGTTGCGCGAATTGCAAAGCGAGAACGCCAGACTCAAGCGCATGCACGCCGATCTGGCCCTGATGCACAGTGCCCTGAAGGATGTCGTTGACCGAAAGCTCTGACCCCGGAGCGTTGCCAGATGGTCGTTCGAAGTCTGATGGCCGAGCACGGCATGAGCCAGCGCAGGGCGTGCATCGCCAGTGGCATTTCCCGCTCCACGCTGCGCTATCGGCCCGTGCCAGGCGACGACTCCGGGGTGATCGAATTCGTTCAAAATCACATGGCACTCAATCCTCGCCATGGCTTCGGTCTGCTGCATGCCAGCGCCCGTCATCAGGGCAAGCCTTGGGGCAAGACGGTGCTGTGGCGCGTGTACTGCGAGTTGCGGTTGAACCTGCCACGCTGGGGCAAGAAGCGTCTGCCTGCGTGCATCAAGCAACCTCTGGAGGCTGCGAATATGCCCAACCGCGGCTGGAGTTGTGACTTCATGTCCGACGCGCTGTGGTCAGGCCGCAGATTCAGAACCTTCAACGTCATCGACGAATTCAACCGCGAAGGCCTGCGCATCGAGATCGACAGCAGTTTGCCGGCAGCGCGGGTCATCCGGGCCTTGAACGAGTTGGTCGAGGTGAGCGGTGCGCCGCTGTCGATTCGCCTGGACAACGGGCCAGAGTTCATCGCCAACACGCTGGCCGAATGGGCGCAGAGCAAGGGCATTGCCCTCAATCACATCCAGCCTGGCAAGCCCACGCAGAACGCCTACATGGAGAGATTCAACAAGACTTACCGCACCGAGGTGCTGGACTGCTATGTCTTCGAGTCTCTGCAGGAGGTACGTGACATGACAGCCGACTGGCTGCACCGATACAACCACCACCGCCCGCATGAATCATTGGGCAGCATCCCACCGCTCGAATACCGTGTGAAGCAATTCCCTAACCTCTACTTCTGAATGGTTCAGGAAATCGAGGTGGCTTCAAAGTTTTAGTTCTGGAACAAGTCGAGGATACGGTTGCGCTCTTGCGAAGATTCGGGGGCGGGTAAGTCACTAAATCCGAGTGGATCCTCGGGCGGTGCAAGACCTGCGCCGCCGAGGTTGGTAATGCCGCCGCCGCGTGCGTATTCGGTGTAGTACCATTCGCCGCCCACGCGTGTGACTCCTTCGGGTGTGGGGACTTCAGCAACGGGCACATCTTTAAGTGCGGACTGCATGAAGTTGATCCAGATAGGCAAACTCAGGCCCCCTCCTGTTTCGCGTGCACCTAAATTACGTGGCGTGTCGTAGCCCATCCATACCACGGTAACCAAACTGGGCTGATAGCCAGCAAACCAAGCGTCGTAGGAGTCATTGGTGGTGCCGGTTTTCCCATACAGGTCAGGGCGGCGCAGAGCTGCCTGTGCTTTGGCGGCGGTGCCACTGCGCGTGACGTCCTGCAGCATGGTGCTGGTAATGAATGCATTGCGCGCATCGATGGCGCGATTGGCTTCTACTGGGCTGGAGGGGATGGCCTCTACCAGCACCTTGCCTGAGTGGTCAGTGATGCGGGTGATGAGAAAGGGAGTAACTTTAAATCCCCCGTTGGCAAATACCGCGAAGCCAGAGGCCAATTGCATGGGCGTGACCGAGCCGGCGCCCAATGCCATGGTAAGGTAGGCTGGGTGTCTGGCGGCGTCAAAGCCAAAGCGCGTGACCCACTCCTGCCCGAACTTGGGTGTGATGGTTTCCAGAATACGGATGGAAACGATGTTGCGTGAGCGGGCCAGCGCACGCTTCATGGTCATGGGGCCTTCAAAGCCACCCTCGTAGTTCTTGGGCTCCCAAGGGCGTCCGCCCGTGACGCTGCTGTCAAAGAACATGGGCGTGTCATTGATCATGGTGGTAGGCGAAAAGCCTTTCTCAAGACCAGCGGAATAAATGAAGGGCTTGAAGCTGGAACCTGGTTGGCGCCAAGCTTGGGTGACATGGTTGAACTTGTTCTTGTAGAAGTCAAATCCCCCTATCAGTGCCTTGACGGCACCATTGCGCGGGTCTAGCGCGACCAGGGCGCCTTCCACTTCGGGTAGCTGGGTGATGGACCATGTGCCTTTGCTGCCTTGCGTGACACGAATAATCGCGCCTGGGCGGATTTTCACAGCTGGTTGTGCGCGGGTCGTGAGGCCCGTTTGCGCGGCGCGTAAGCCTGCGCCTTCCACGGCAATGCGCTGGCCGCCGCGGTTCATGACAACCACTTTACGTGTGGAGGCTTCCAGCACCACAACGGCAACCATGTCACCCGTATCGGGGTGTTCGGCTAGTGCTTCATCTACTGCCTCTTCCAGTTCGTCCGCAGCAGGATTTTTGGGTAGTTCAATAAATTTCTCTGGGCCACGGTAGGCTTGGCGCCGATCGTAGTCCAGGATGCCGCGACGCAGCGCGTTGTAGGCGGCGCGCTGATCGGCTGTTGTAATAGATGTATACACATTCAAGCCGCGGCTATAGGTTTCTTCGCCGTACTGAGCGAACATCATCTGCCGTACCATCTCTGCCACGTATTCGGCATGCACACGCGTGCTTTCACTGGGGGGGCGGATGCGCAACTCCTGCTGTTTGGCCTCAGCCGCCTGCGCAGCGGTGATGAAGCCGTTTTCCTGCATGCGGTCGAGGATGTAGAGCTGGCGCTCCCGGGCGCGGGTGTAGTTGGCGATGGGGTTGGCGGCGGAGGGAAACTTTGGAATGCCCGCCAGCATGGCTGCCTCGGCAATAGTGATGTCTTTTAGAGGTTTGCCGAAGTAGGTTTCGGCCGCTGCGGCAAAGCCATAGGCGCGATTGCCCAGAAAGATCTGGTTCATATAAATCTCCAGGATTTGGTCTTTGCTGAGCAGGTGCTCCATCTTGAAGGTCAACAGCACTTCATAGATCTTGCGGGTGTAGGTTTTTTCGGAAGACAGATAGACATTGCGCGCTACTTGCATGGTGATGGTGGATGCGCCTTGAGACTTCTCGCGTCCCAGGTTGGCCAACGCCGCACGTGCCACACCGACGTAGTCCACGCCGCCATGCTCGTAAAAGCGAGCGTCTTCAATGGCGAGTACGGCGTCCTTCATCACCTGGGGGATTTCGCCGATGGGCGTGAGGTGACGTCGCTCCTCGCCAAACTCGCCGATCAGTGCGCCTTCGGCGGTGTAGACCCGCAAAGGCAGTTTGGGGCGATAGTTGGAAAGCTGAGAAACGTCTGGCAGGTTAGGGTAGGCGATGGCCAGCGCCATCAGCGCGGCCATGGCAGCAGAAAGCAACAGTGCTACCGCGATGCCAGTCATCCAGGCCAGAGCCCTCAGCACCCAGGCCAGCACGCTTGTGCTGGCAGTGCCCGTGCGCTTGTTCACGGCAGCCGCCGAATTTTGAGTGGGCATATCACAACAACAATAAGTTAGCAGACACTTTATGCGAAAGTCTGAGCTGTCCGTGCCCTTGTGTCGCAAGCCCGGAAAGATCTTGTGTCAGGAGGCCGCATTGTGCGCAGAGTTCTGTGAAGGCAGTGAGAAGTGCGTGGCACATGGCGGCGCCAAGAAGTGGCTGTAGGTAAGCAAGTGTCCGTAAACGTTAGTTTTTGACAACGAAAAGAGGCTGGCGGGGCGGTTTTTTTCTTGGCCCGCAGAGGGGCTTACTGCTAGCATTCATGTGACTTCTTGATTGCCTACATGTTTTTTTAACAAAAAAAGTAACAGGATACAGCCTTGAATACAGGGTCGTTGTTCAGCCGCCAGCCGGCACCCATGATTGGGCTCGATATCAGCTCGTCCAGCATCAAGCTGGTGGAGCTGTCGCAAGATCGCGCCGGTAAGCTTGTGCTTGATCGCTGTGGTATTGAGCCGCTGGAGCGCGGCTGGATCAGTGATGGCAACATTGAGAGGTTTGATGAGGTCGTAGAGGCTGCGCGCCGGCTGATTGCCAAAAGCGGTACCAAAGCCAAGCAGGTCATCATGGCGCTGCCTGCATCAGTGGTGATCAGCAAGAAGATCATTTTGCCGGGTGGCTTGAGTGAGCGAGAGCTGGAAGTGCAGGTGGAGTCTGAGGCCAACCAGTACATACCTTTTTCGCTGGATGAGGTCAGTCTTGACTTTTGCGTCATTGGGCCGAGTACGACATCAGCGGGCGATGTCGAGGTGATGATTGCGGCTGCCCGCAAGGAGAAAGTTGAAGATCGCCAAGGGTTGGCAGAGGCCTGTGGCTTGGTCCCTGTTGTTCTTGATGTAGAGAACTATGCGGCGCGCTTGGCTGCGGGGCGAGTTATTGAGCTTCTTCCGGGGGGGGGCAGAGATGCTGTGGTGGCGCTGTTTGAAATCGGTGCCATAACATCCAACATGCAGGTGTTGCGTAATAGTGAGTTGCTGTATGAGCGTGATCAAGTATTTGGCGGAGCGCAGCTGACGCAGATGCTGGTGCGTCAGTATGGTTTTACTCAAGAAGAGGCGGAAAACAAAAAACGCGCAGGTGACTTGCCTGACGACTATGGGCAAACGGTGCTTGAGCCCTTTGTGGAGACGTTGGCGCAAGAGGTTGAGCGTGCGCTTAAATTTTTCTTTACCAGTACCCCTTATAACCGGGTGGACTACATTTTACTGGCGGGCGGCACGGCGGGCTTGTCAGGATTGACGGAAGTGGTTACGCGGCATACTTCATTCCCTTGTCAAGTGGTTAATCCCTTTAATGGGATGGAGATGGGTAAAGGTGTGCGTGAAAACAAGGTGCGACGCGAAGCGCCCTCCTATTTGACGGCCTGTGGATTGGCCATGCGGAGGTTTCTGCGGTGATTTTGATTAATTTACTTCCTCACCGTGAAATGGCGCGCAAGCGTGCGCGTCAGGTGTTCAATGCCTCTCTCGGAATGGCGGCCCTGGCAGGTGCTGTGATCGCGGGTGGTGTTTATCTTTGGTTTCAAAGTGAAATTTCGCTGCAACAAGGAAGGAATCATTTTTTATCAAATGAAATAGCTATTCTGGACGATCAGATCAAGGAGATCGCCTCGTTGGAGGGGGAGATTGCTGCGCTTAAGGCTCGCCAAGAGGCGGTTGAAAATCTTCAGTCTGATCGAAATATGCCTGTTCATTTGATGAATGAATCTGTGCGACAGCTGCCTAATGGATTGTATTTAAGAAGCATTAAGCAAGAGGGGCAAAATGTCTTGATTATGGGGTCGGCTCAATCGAATGAGCGCGTCTCTGAATTGTTGAGGAATTTATCTCGCAACAGTGAGTGGGTGACTAAGCCAGAGTTGGTCGAAATTGTAGCAGCCAATATAGCGCTGGGTCCGCGCGAGAAGCGTAGGGTTTATGACTTTACCTTGCGTGTGCAGCTGCAGCGCGCCAGTGATGTGGCGGCCGCGGCATCGGCAGCGTCTGCTGCATCCAACGCATAACAGGCACGCAGGACTAAGCATGACTCGTAAATCCTCAATAAATATTGATGTTGCTGCTACCTTGCGCGGGGTAGGTGATCAGTTTCGGGGTTTGGATACGCGTGACCCATCTTCCTGGCCGGCAATTCCACGTTATTTTTTGCTAATCATAGTGGCTGCATTGGTGGTTTTGCTTGCATGGCTGGCCTTGCTCAAAGGGGAGAAGGAGTCCCTAGAAGGTGAGCGTAGCAAGGAAATGACTCTGCGGGCAGACTATCAGAGTAGGTTGAAAAAAGCAGTTAGTTTGGAGGAGTTGAAAAAACAAAAGGAGCAGGTTAGGCAGTATGTAGACTTGCTGGAAAAACAGCTTCCTAGTCGTGCTGAAATGGATGCTCTTTTATCGGACATCAATCAGGCTGGCTTGGGGCGTGGCCTGCAGTTTGACTTGTTTCGCCCAGGTCAGTTGGTTATTCAGGATTATTATGCGGAGCTCCCAATTGCATTGAAGGTGACCGGTGGATATCATGATATTGGCGCTTTTGCGGCCGACGTTGCTCATCTCTCGCGCATTGTGACATTGAATAATATTTCTGTGGCTCCGAGTCCGGAAAAGGAAAAGGCGGGATCGCTTGTGCTTGAGGCAACAGCTAAAACCTTTCGCTATCTGGATCAAGAAGAGGTGGAGGCGCAGAGGAGAGCAAAAGCTGCAGAAAATCGCGGGGGTGGCAAGTGAGTGTGCGAAAAAGAAGACATGGCTGTGATACTCCGATATTTTTTGTGATGGCGATTGGGGTTTTGATTGCTGGAGGCTGCTCTCCTGCGCATGAAGATTTGCGTCAGTGGATGGCGGAAGAGCGCCAGAAAACGCAGCCTCAAGTGACGCCTATTTCGGCGCCTAAACAATATGTGCCTTTGGCTTATTCTGAGGGATCTGCTGTAGATCCTTTTAGTAGTGAGCGTTTGACGCAAGTGCTGAGAAGTGAGTCAAGTAGTAAGGGGGCTCTTGTTGATCCCGAGTTGGCTCGCCGGAAAGAGCCTTTGGAGGACATCCCGCTTGATGCAATGACGATGGTCGGTAGCCTTGCTCGAGGGGGGCAGCGTGTGGCGCTGGTGCGTGTAAATGGTTTGCTGCATCAGGTGCGAGTAGGTAACTATCTCGGACAAAATTATGGGCGAATTACTCGCATCACGGAGAATGAGGTAGTGCTCAGGGAAATTGCTCAAGATGCGGCGGGTGAGTGGATTGAGCGCCAAGCTGTTTTGCAGCTGCAGGAGAATACAGAATGAAAAAGTTGATGAACAGCGGACGAAATATTTTAGGGTCTGCAGTGTTTGGGCTGGGGGCGACCGTAGTCTCGGTTGTGGCCTATGCTCAGGGCAGTATTGAGTCTGTTACGGCATCCATTCAGGCTGGGGCGGAAATCGTTCGAATCGATTTTACCGAGCCGTTGGTGGGAATTCCTGCTGGGTTTGTCGTTCAGTCACCCGCACGTATCGCATTAGATTTTCCTGGCGTGGCTTCTGGGCTCAAGAGCGGAGTGGTTGAGTTGAACCAGGGCAATGTGCGCGGAGCGAATGTGGTGCAAGCAGGGGATCGTACCCGTGTGGTCCTGAATCTCAAGCAGCCTACAACGTATCGCTCCGAGGTCGTAGGCAATTCGTTGATGGTGTCTCTGGCGCCTGTCGCTACGCCTGCCGCGACCACTTCTGGCTCGGTTCCGAAAGTGTTTGCTGAAAGCGGGGGCGTTAGCAATTTGCCCCTAAAAGATATTGACTTCCGGCGGGGGGTGGAGAATGCGGGTCGAGTCATCGTGGATTTGGCCAATAATCAAGTGGGGGTGGATATTCGCCAGCAAGGGCAAAACTTGGTGGTTGAATTCTTGAAAACCAGTTTGCCAGAGGGGCTGCGCAGGCGATTGGATGTTTCTGATTTTGGTACGCCTGTGCAAACCATTACGTCCGTGCAGTCGGGTGATCGCGTTCGCATGGTCATTGAGCCTAAGGGCTTATGGGAGCATTCTGCCTACCAGAGTGATAACCAATTCGTGGTGGAAGTGCGTCAGCAGCGCGTCAATCAGGATAAGCTGACGCAGGGTCCTGGTTATCGGGGGGAAAAGCTGTCCTTGAATTTCCAAAATATTGATGTGCGTTCATTGCTACAGGTCATCGCTGATTTTACAAACTTCAATATCGTCACCTCTGATACCGTTCAGGGGAGTCTGACATTGCGTCTGCAAGATGTGCCTTGGGATCAAGCCTTGGATATTATTTTGCAAGCTAAGAGTCTGGGCATGAAGCGCAGTGGGAATGTGCTGCAAATTGCACCCAAAGATGAGTTGGCTGCAAAGGAAAAAGCTGAGTTGGAAAGTCAGCGGGCTATTCGTGAGTTGGAGCCTTTGCGCACGCAGTCTTTCCAGCTGAATTATGCTAAGGCGGTAGATATCGCAAAGCAGATTACAGGCTCGTCGGCTGAGACAGGTGGTGGGGGTGGGCAGCAAAACAACAGGCTTTTGAGCCCTCGAGGTTCGGTTGTTGCGGAGTTGCGCACGAATCAGCTTTTTGTTTCAGATATTCCTTCCCGTCTGGAGCAAATCCAGGACATGATTGCCAAGCTGGATGTCCCTGTACGGCAAGTGCTGATTGAGGCACGTATCGTTGAGGCGCGGGACTCTTTTGGCAAATCGCTTGGCGTCAGATTGGGCGGTGGTGATTTGCGGGGTATTCGAGGTGGTGATGCGGGCTACAGCGTGGGAGGTGGAAACCGTATTGCAGTGGGTGGGAACTACAGTGCGGTGGGGGCAACGACAGGAGCTTTCGATTCCAGCGCATTAACGTCGGATAATTCGATGTTCGTGAATCTGCCTGCCTCAAGTATCAATGGAATATCGCCAAGTAATTTTGCAATTTCTTTATTCAGTTCAGCTGCCAACCGATTTTTGAATTTGGAGATCTCGGCGCTGGAGGCGGATGGGACGGGGCGTGTGGTGTCCAGTCCGCGAGTTGTGACGGCGGATCAGACCAAGGCCCTGATTGAGCAGGGTACCGAATTCCCATACCAAGAGGCCACATCTAGCGGTGCGACTTCAGTTTCGTTCCGTAAGGCTGTGTTGAAGTTGGAGGTTACACCTCAAATTACTCCAGAGGGCAATATCATCCTTGATTTGGATGTAAATAAAGATAGTCCAGGGGTTGAAGTGGAAGGTGGCATGTCGATCAATACCAAGCGGATTCAGACGCAGGTATTGGTTGAAAATGGCGGCACTGTTGTGATTGGTGGTATTTTTGAGCTGACGGAGAGTGAAAGCACAAACAAGGTTCCATTGCTGGGTGATATTCCCATCATGGGGAACCTTTTCAAGCAGCGCTCGCGCGAGTCGGAAAAGACGGAAATGCTAGTTTTTATTACGCCCAAGATGATTTCTGATGGTGGCGGGCCGGTGCGTTAATTGTTAATAACAGAGGAAGATTTTTGGAGAAGTTAGATATGAAATTGCTGAATTTCTTCCAGGCCGCCAGGCTCGCTGCGGCGTGCATGGGTGCGGCGCTGCTGGTGGCTGCGTGCGGAGGCGGTGGTGGCGACCCGGGGACATCGGGCACGGGTTCGACCACGGTCAAGGCGGCTAGCATTGATCTTTCTTCCAGCGCCACGACGCTCCCATCGGGAGCGACCAGCGGCTCGGGGGTAACGATCACGGCCATTGTCAAGGACTCAGGTAATGTTGCGATTGCAGACTATCCGATTACCTTCCGAACCAATTACGGCACGCTGACGGCATCGGGAACCAACACAAATGAGCAGGGCGTGGCCACGGCGGTGCTGACAGCGCCAACGGATACCAGCGCGGACACGCGTTCCAACCGTGACATCGTGGTGGCTGCAACGGCGGGTTCGGCTTCCAAAGAGATCAAGGTGCAAGTGGTGGGCACCCGTTTGTCCATGTCGGGTGACAGCAGTATGGGGCTGGGCGACAGTGCCCAGTACCGTGTTGTGGCACAAGACTCTTCGGGTAGCGTGGTGCCGGGTGCAACTTTGAGTGTCAGCACGGCCAAGTCTACGAGTGTGTTGAGTGCAACCACGCTGACCACGGATCAAAGTGGTGAGGCCATGTTCACCTACACGCCTAAAGAGGCAGACACGGATACGATTTCGGTTACAGGCCTGGGCGCCTCCACGCAGTTGAAAGTGGTTGTGGGCGCAAGTCTTCTGCGACTGAGTTCTTCCGCACTGCAGTGGAATGTGAATCAAGCCCACGCGGTGGTGGCTACTGTGCGTGATGCCAATGGCGGCATTCCGGCGGCAGGCACACAAGTTACGTTCAATACTTCGCGCGGCTGTGTGTGGGCGACTTCTGATGTCACTACCACCTGCGTGTCAGTGGTGAGTGTGGGAACTGAGGCAGACGGCACAGCCACGGCTTGGTTCTCTTCTCCAGATGTGGGAGAGGTTGTGGTGACGGCACTGGCAAGCGATGTAGGTGCGGCGACGGGTACGCTGCGGGCTCGCTACATTTCGACCGTGCCAGCGCAAATCACGATGCAGGCCAACCCCAGTGCCTTGCGCACCAGTGCGTTCGCCACGAACAACTCTTCTACATTGGAGGTTTTGGTTCGCGATGCTGCGGGCAACCCTGTGCAGGATGTCAACGTGAGCTTTGCGACGGTGCAAGATCCCAGCGGAGGTCGTCTGGCTGCGGCTGGCGCCCGCACGGATGCCAATGGCCGCGCAACCAACACCTACTATGCAGGTGCGCGCAGCTCGGGCACGAATGAGGTGCGCCTGCGTGCCACTGTGGCTGGCACGAGCACTATTGTGGCTGAGACTACCCTGACCGTGGGCGGTGATGCGTTGACCATTGGCCTGGGCGCCAGCAACAAGATCGAGTCTGCGGGTAACGAAACCATGTATCGTCTTTTCCACACGGTTTATGTCACCAATGCAGCGGGTGCGCCGGTGGCTTCGCAGCCGGTGACCATTACCCTGCGTCCTGGCGCTTACGGTGTGGGCGTGCTGTGCTGGACAGGCAAGATCTGGGCACGTACAGACACTTCTTCGGTGAGTCTGCTCAATGAGGATGTGAACTTCAACGGCGTGCGTGATGCTGGCGAGCCTGATTACAACGGCGATGCTGCTCTGAGCCCTGGCTTTGTGGCCAATATTGTTCCCGCCGACAGCAGCGGCAACACGACGGGTACTGGCAGCTCCACCGTGACCTTGACCACTGGCTCGGATGGTTTCGCCTACTTCCAGATGCAATACGCCAAGGATTACGCCAACTGGGCCCAAATGCAGGTGCAGGCAACGACCCGCGTGGGAGGTAGCGAGTCCACCAACCGTATGGCGCTGAATTGGCTGATGGGTATGGCGGATGACTACACGGAAGAAACCGTGAGTCCGCCGGGTTCGGTGAGCCCCTATGGTGCCGCAGGCCTCTCCTGTGCTGCCGCCACGACTACTACGGAGTAATGGCGATCAGCTTGCTGTGACAGAGGCGGGTAAACACAGGGGTTTTGCCTCGTCTCTGCTGGTTCTGATTGGCTTGCCGGGCTCTGGCAAGTCAACTGCTGGAAGGCGGCTCGCACTCAAGTGCGGGCTGCCTTTTTTTGATTCAGATGAGGTCATCGAGCAGCGTTTGGGCTGCTCGATACGAGCTTATTTCGACACGCATGGTGAAGAGGCGTTTCGTGATATCGAGACGCAGGTGCTTGATGAGTTGACGCAGGGGTCACCTGCGGTGCTGGCCACGGGTGGCGGGGCGGTGCTGCGCCCCATCAATCGCCAACGCTTGCGTGAACGCGGCACGGTGGTGTATCTGTACGCGGCGCCAGAGCTGCTTTTCCGCCGTTTACGGCGAGATACCAAGCGTCCGCTGTTGCAAGTGGCCGACCCCTTGCAACGCTTGAAGCAGTTGCATGCAGCGCGAGATCCGTTGTACCGCGAGTGCGCGCATTTCGTGCTGGATACGCAAGGGCTGGCGCAGTCTTTGCTGGTCAGCCGGATTGCGATGCAGTTGGAACTGGCGTCCCCTCAGGGGCCGCCGCGCTCGCAAGCCAAGGGCGGATAACTGTGGGGTGCTCCTCTCTTGAGCATAAAGAGAAAGCCCCCGCCTTGGATAGCCAAGCCGCTGCGCTGCCTGGGGTGGGTCTGCATGCGGTTTGCCCCTGAGTGAGGGCTTGTGGCTGCGGGCTGCTTATTTTGCGGGGGGGCGCACCATGTCTCAAGCGGCGGTGCTTAGAGGCGCTTTAGCCAGCCGCTTGCATTTCGGCCATTTGCTCTGATTCGCGTGTGTGCCGCAGGGCGTCGAGCACGTCGGTCAAATCGCCTTCCATGACCTGCGACAGCTTGTAGAGCGTGAGGTTGATGCGGTGATCTGTCAGCCGCCCTTGCGGGAAGTTGTAGGTGCGGATGCGGTCGCTGCGGTCACCCGAGCCGATCAGCCCCTTGCGCGTGGCTGCTTCCTTGGCCGCGCGCTCGCTGCGTTCTTTTTCTTGCAGCCGCGCTTGCAGCACTTGCAGCGCCTTGGCCTTGTTGCTGTGCTGGCTGCGCCCGTCCTGGCATTCGGCCACGAGGCCCGTGGGCAAGTGCACCACACGCACGGCCGAATCGGTCTTGTTGATGTGCTGGCCGCCTGCACCGCTGGCGCGGAAAGTGTCGATGCGCAAGTCCGCCGGGTTCAGTGTGATGGCCTGGGCTTCATCTGGCTCGGGCATCACGGCCACCGTAGCTGCGCTGGTGTGAATGCGCCCTTGTGTCTCTGTGACGGGCACGCGCTGCACGCGGTGTCCGCCAGACTCAAAGCGCAAACGCCCGTAGGCGCCATCGCCTTGCACGTGCAGCACCACTTCCTTGTAGCCGCCCAGCTCGGCGGGTGATTCGCTCATCACCTCTACTGGCCAGCCCTGGGCCTGGGCGTAGCGTGTGTACATGCGGGCCAAATCGCCTGCGAACAGGGCGGATTCGTCACCGCCTGTGCCTGCGCGAATTTCGATGAAAGCATGGCGAGCATCGTCTGGGTCCTTGGGCAGCAGCAGGCGCTGCAACTCGCCTTCCAGCGTGGCCAGTTCGGTTTGGCAGGCGGCGATTTCTTCGCGCGCCATTTCGGCCATGTCGGCATCGGCCTGCATCTCCTGGGCGGCGGCCAAGTCGGCCTCGCGTTGCTGATAACGCGCCCAGCGCCCTGCCACGGCAGCCACTTCGGCATGCTCGCGCGAGAGCTTCATGAACTGCGACATGTCGGCCATCACGTCGGGCTGGGAGAGCAGGAAGTCCAGCTCAGACAGGCGCTCGGCATGGCGTGCGAGCTGAGTGCGTAAAAAGGCTTGCATGGCGTGGACGCAAAGAGGCCGATTGTCGGCGACAGTGGCTCAGGTGGCCGTGGGGGCGGCCGACAGGATGGAAGATGTGCTGGGGGCGATTGGCGCATGGTGCCTGAAAAGGCATTTGCGCGCACTGTCAAATGGTTTGTAGCTATATAAATTATAGCTGTTATGCGGTGGCGCTTGAGGCAGTAAATCAACGCCTGGTGTGCTGCTTCGCAAATGCCTGCACATCCCATCGCGTCTTTCGCGCCAGGGCTGCGTTGCCAATGCCCGCCGATGCCGATACCGCCCTAACGCCGTTCCTCGCTGTCCTTCGGCGGGTTGGCCCGTGGCCTGGTGTTGACGGGCACGGAAGGGGTGTGCTGGGGCATGGGGCCAATGCGCACATGACCGGGGGCGGTGGTGCTGGGCGGTGCGGGGGGCTGCACAGGCATGCCAAAGCCGGGGCCGCGCGGTGCGGGTGCAGGCAGGGGCCGCCAGGTGTCGTGGTAGCCGTAAGGCGGCGGGTAGGGGCGGGGGTAGCGCGGCTGCATCGTCGTGGGCGGCTGCACCACGATCACTTCGCTGGGGGGCGGCTGGCCGCAGGCCAGGGCGGCGTTGTAACGCGCGGTGCGAATTTGCTCTGGCGTGGCGCTGAAACTGCGTGCGCGAAAGTCGGCTTCGGCACGGGCTGCGCGGCAATCGCCCGTTTCTGCCGGGCTGGGCGCCTGTGCTGCGCGCAGGGCCGCTTCGGCCTGGGCGGCTTGCAGGCGCTGCTGCTCACGCGCCAGGGTCAGCGCCTGCTGCTCGGCCTCGCGTTCGCGCGCCAAGGCGGCAGCTTGCGCGTCCTGGCGCAACTCTTCTTCGGTGCGCCTGGGGGCTACCAGGGTGCCGCCCTGGCAGGGCTGGTCGGTGTACATCACCTGGCCAGTGGCTGGGTCGGGGCAGCGAAACGCTTGTGCGCTGGCCAGCAGGGGCATGGCGAGCCAGGCAGCGGTGAAAAGCAGTGGGCGGGTCATGCCAATAGCCTTTGTGTGACGGGACGGCGTGAGAGTCTGAGTATGCGCTGTGTGTTCCAGCAAATGCCCGGTGTTATTTTCAACGCACGGCCTTGGCGACTGGCTTACCATCGCCAACTCTCTTGCCTGCTGCCTTGCATGCCTGCTTTCCTGCGCCGCGCCTTGCCTTTTCTGAACTGGCCCCGCCCCAGCCTGGCGCTGCTGCGCACCGAGGCGCTGGCGGGGCTGACGGTGGGGCTGATGATGGTGCCGCAGGCGGTGGCCTATGCGCAGCTGGCGGGCATGCCGCCGGTCACGGGCATTTATGCCGCCTTGCTGCCTGCCCTGGTGGCGGTGCTGTTTGCCAGCGCCAAGCGGCTGTCGGTGGGGCCCACGGCGCTGACGGCGCTGCTGGTGTCGGCCGCGCTGACCGGGCTGGCCGAGCCGGGCAGCGCCCAGTGGGTGACGCTGGCGGTGTGGCTGGCGCTGATGAGCGGGGCGCTGCAAGTGCTGCTGGGCCTGGCGCGCTTTGGCTGGCTGCTGAACCTGGTCAGTGCGCCGGTGCTGATGGCGTTCACGCAGGGGGCGGCGGTGCTCATCATCGCTTCGCAGCTGCCGGCGCTGCTGGGCCTGCCGAGTCTGGGGCTGCACACGCTGGCCGGCGGGCCGTGGCCCGCATGGGACTGGCGGGCAGCGCTGTATGGCGGGGTGGCGCTGGCGCTGCTGGTGCTGCTCAAGCACTGGCGGCCCGCGTTTCCCAGCGTGCTGCTGGTGGTGCTGGCCACGGCGGCGCTGGCCTGGGCCACGGGTTTCGAGGCCGCAGGCGGCGCCGTGGTGGGCGCCCTGCCCCACGGTCTGCCCACGCTGGCGCTGCCGGGCTGGCCGGGCTGGGCCACGCTGTCGCAATTGATCTTGCCGGCGCTGGTCATCACGCTGGTGAGTTTTTTGGAAACCGCCTCCAGCGCACGCGTGGACAGCGAACGCCTGGGTCAGCACTGGAACCAGGATCAGGACTTGCTCAGCCAGGGCCTGGCCAAGCTGGCGGCGGGCCTGTCGGGCACGTGGGCCACCAGCGCGTCGTTTTCGCGCTCGGCGCTGAATTTGTACGCGGGCGCACAAACGGGCTGGGCCACGGTGTGCATGGTGGCGGTGGTGCTGGCGGTGCTGCTGTTGCTCACCCCCGTGTTGCAGCACGTGCCGCGCGCGGTGCTGGCGGCCATTGTGGTGGCGGCCGTGCTGGGGCTGATCAAGCCGCGCGAGTTTGTGCGCCTGTGGCGTGTGTCGCGGCCCGAGGCGGTGATGGCCGCCATCACCCTGGCCCTGACCCTGGCCGCCGCACCCGCGCTGTACTGGGGGGTGCTGGCCGGGGTGCTGATGACGCTGGGCCATTTCGTCTACCAGCGCCTGCACCCGCGCATCATCGAAGTGGGCCTGCACACGGACGGCAGCTTGCGCGACCGCCAGCTGTGGCAGCTGCCGCCGCTGGCGCCGCACACCCTGGCGCTGCGGCTGGATGCGGCGCTGGACTTTGCCACCGCCAGCGCGCTGGAAAGCCGCGTGGCCGGCGAGCTGGCGGCGCAAGCCGGTGTGCGGCACCTGGTGCTGTTTGCCCAGCCCATCAACCGCATCGACGCCACCGGCTGCGAAACGCTGCTGAAGCTGATGCTGCGCACCCAGGGCCAGGGCATCACCTGGCACCTGGCGGGGCTGAAGCTGCCGGTGGAAAACAGGCTGCGCGCCGCCGGGGCGCTGCACCCCGGCCCGCAGCTGCGCCTGTACCGCACCGACACGCAGGCGCTGGCCGCACTGCGCCGCATGGCAGAGGAAGAGGGCCACACCCCCGCCGACTTGCCCGCGGCGGCGATTTGAGGTTGCTATATTAAATATAGCTGCTTGCGCGCATCAGACAGGCGCAAATGGCCTTTTTGGCTATGTGTTTTCAAAGCGCGGCGAAAGGCCGGGCCCGCGCGGGCGGATCTGCGAGGGCGGCTTTTCAGACCCGGGCGATGATGGGCACGCTGGAGCCTGGCGGCCACAGAATGCCCGCTTCGGGCACGTTGACATCCATCACCTGCACCGAGCGAAAGCCTGCGTCGGCCAAGTGGCGGTGCAAGTCGGGTTCGGAGAACATGCGCATTTCCAGCGTGGCGCCGCCGCCGCCGTGGAAGACGAGGTGGGTGAAGCGCTCTTGCTCGCCCGTGGCGGTGGTGTTGTAGAGCACGGGCTGCCCATCTTCTTCGACGATGCGGAAATCGTGCAAGCGCGGAAAGTGCTCTTGCGTGGTGCCGGTCTTGGTGAACGGCACGCTGAAAAGGAAAAAGCCGCCAGGCGCCAGCAGCGCACGGGCATTGTGAAAGGCCTTGCTCAGCCCGAAGAGGGGAATGTGCTCGAACACGTCGCTGGAAATCAGGAAGCGGTGCTGCCCCAGCAGATGCGCAGGCACGTCGGTGATGTCCAGGTGCGGCGGCTGGTGGTAGTAGGTGTTGGTGTAGGCAAAGCGCGCAGCCAGCGTGTGTGCATAGCCTTCCCAGTCGCTCATGCCCAGGGCGCGGATGCCGGGGTCGGCGGGAAAGTCCTTGAGCGCGATGGATCGGCCAAACAGCTCCATCGACAGCGCATGCACCAGCGAGCGCATGCGCAGGCTGCTGTGGCAGTGTGTGCAGGTCTGGCACTCACGGTTGGAGACTTGCGCGTAGGGCACCTGCGCATGGGGGGTGCCGCAGAGGTTGCAGGTGAAAGCCACGCTGTCCGGGTTGGTCAAGGCGGCGGGGGCGGGGGCGCTGCGCGGGCGCAGCGAACGCAAAAAGGAAAACAGTCCCATGAGTGGCCTTGGTGAACGGGGCAAGGGGCGAACGGGGGGCGTGTGGGGCGGCGGCTGGCCTGTGGCGCCTTGTCAGCCGCCCGCGCGCGCGGCAATGCTGGCGGTGGCGGCCAGCTCTTCGATCAGCGCCAGCGACATGCGGCCCGAGACGGCCCAGGGGTTGAGCTCGGCACGCTCGGCATACTTCAGCAGCACGCCGCTGTTGACCCGGTCCACGTTGACCACGCCCATGGTCCAGCCGCCAAAGCGGCGTTCGGTGATTTCCTCGTAGTGCAGCAGCGTCACGTCCTGGTGGCGCGCATCGCGCAAGAGGGTGGCGTACAGCGCGTTGACGGCGGCGCGCCCGCCTTCGATGGCCTGCATGAACACGCCATCGCCGTACACCAGAATGCCCGTGACCCCGCTGTCGTGGTTGTGCTGGCGGGCGGCGGCCAAAATGTGCTCAATGGCCTGCGGCGAGGCATCCACTGCGCGGGAAGCAAACAAAAGACGAACCAGCATGGTGTGTGCCTCAGCCTTTCCGGGGAATCAGGGACAAGAACTCGCGCCGCAGGCTGGCGTCTTTGAGGAACACGCCGCGCATGACGGAGTTGATCATTTTGCTGTCCACGTCTTTCACGCCGCGCCAGGCCATGCAAAAGTGCGTGGCCTCCATCACCAGGGCCAGGCCATCGGGCTGGGTCTTGGCCTGGATCAGATCGGCCAGCTGCACCACGGCTTCTTCCTGAATCTGCGGGCGGCCCATGATCCACTCGGCCAGCCGCGCGTATTTGGACAGGCCGATGACGTTGGTGTGCTCGTTGGGCAGCACGCCGATCCACAGCTTGCCCATGACGGGGCAGAAGTGGTGGCTGCACGCGCTGCGCACGGTGATGGGGCCGACGATCATCAGCTCGTTCAGGCGCTCGGCGTTGGGAAACTCGGTGATCGCCGGCGCGGTCACGTAGCGGCCCTTGAACACTTCGTTCACGTACATCTTGGCCACGCGCCGGGCGGTGTCGGCGGTGTTGTGGTCGCTGGCGGTGTCGATGACCAGGCTGTCGAGCACGCCTTGCATCTTGGCCGTGACTTCATCGAGCAGGCGCTCAAGCTCGCCGGGCTGGATGAATTCGGCAATGTTGTCGTTGGCGTTGAAGCGCCGGCGCGCGGCCAGCACGCGCTCGCGGATCTTGACCGAGACGGGCGTGCCCTCGTCTTCGGCGGCGTTCGGGGCGGCAAGATCGGGTGGGGGCTTCATGGGGCGGGCAGGGGCTCAAGGCACAGGGGGTTAGCCAAAAAAGGCATTTGCGCGCGACTATAAAGGGTTTTGCGCTATATAAATGGTAGCTTTATCTTGGCGCCGCACGCGGGTCTTACGGCGCCTGGAAATCCAGCGCCGCCGAGTTCATGCAATAGCGCAGGCCCGTGGGCGCGGGGCCGTCGGGAAAGACGTGGCCCAGGTGGGCGCCGCACTGCGCGCACACGGTTTCCACGCGCACCATGCCGTGGCTCAGGTCGCGCCGCTCTTGAATGGCGCCGGGCACGGCCTGCCAGAAGCTGGGCCAGCCGCAGCCGGCGTCGAATTTGGTGTGGGACTCAAACAGCAAGGCGCCGCAGCAGATGCAGTGGTAGCGGCCTGTGGCCCAGTGCTGTTCGTATTTGCCGGTGAAGGGGCGCTCGGTGGCGGCGCGGCGGGTCACGTCAAACGCGGGGGTTTCGGCGCCCTTGGCGGCCAGCAGTTCGCGCCACTGGGTGTCGGTCTTTTGGACGGGGTGGGTCATGAGGAGCAGCTGATGTGGATGTCGGCCGCCCAGTCGGGCGGAAAACCGGCCCAGGCGGCGTGGCGGGGGTGGTCGTGAAACGGCGCTTGCAGCACGGCGAGCAGCTCGTGCAGCATGCCAAAGTCTTGTTCTTTGGCCAGGGCAATGGCTTGCTCGGCCAGGTAGTTGCGCAGCACGAAGGCGGGGTTGGTGTTGAGCATTAAATGAGTGTCTGGCGCTTGTCCAGAGCGTGCGAACAGCTCCTGATACTGTAGCAAAAAGGCTTGGGCAGCGGCTTGGTCGTGGAACAGGTCGAGCACGATGCTGGCGGGCTGGCCGGCGGCGTGCTGGCTCAGGCGGCGCCAAAAGAGGGTCCAGTCGGTGCGCTCGCGCGCCATCAGCGCCAGCAGCGTTGACACCAGGGCGCGGCTGGCGTCGCTGGCCTGGGGCAGGCCCAGCTTGGCGGCCATGCGCGCGTCCAGCTCGGCGGGGAACAGGGTTTTGAAAGGCTCCAGCGCGGCCAGGGCGTCGTCGGGCTCGCCGATCAGGGGCAGCAGCGCCTGGCCCAGGGCAAACAGGTTCCAGTGCGCGATCTGGGGCTGGCGCTGGTAGCTGTAGCGCCCGTGGTGGTCGGAGTGGTTGCAGATGTGGGCGGGGTCAAAGCCGTCCATGAACTGAAACGGCCCGTAGTCGATGGTCAGGCCCAGGATGCTCATGTTGTCGGTGTTCATCACCCCGTGCATGAAGCCCACGGCCTGCCACTGGGCGATGAGCGCGGCGGTGCGGCGGGTCACCTGGGCCAGCAGGTCGGCATAGGGGTTGGCCGCGTGCTGGCTGGCGGGGTAGTGGCGGGCGATGACGTGATCGGCCAGGGTTTTGAGCGCATCCAGCTGCCCGGTGGCGCGGAAGTGCTCGAAATGCCCAAAGCGGATGAAGCTGGGCGCCACGCGGGTGACGACGGCGGCGGTTTCCATGCTTTCGCGGCGCACGGGCGCGGGCGAGCCCACCACGCACAGCGCGCGCGTGGTGGGCACGCCCAGCGCGTGCATGGCTTCGCTGCACAAGAACTCGCGAATGGACGAGCGCAGCACGGCGCGCCCGTCGCCCATGCGCGAATAGGGGGTCAGGCCACTGCCCTTGAGTTGCAGCTCCTGGGGGCCGGCGGCGGGCGTGTCCACCTCGCCCAGCAGCAGCGCGCGCCCGTCGCCCAGCTGCCCGGCCCACACGCCAAACTGGTGGCCGCTGTACACGCTGGCCAACGGCTGGCTGCCGGGCAGCACTAGGTTGCCCGCCAGCGCGGGCAGGGCATCAGGCGCTTGCCACCAGTCATCGGGCAGGCCCAGCTCGCGCGCCATGGCGGCGCTGCGGCCCACCCAGTACGGATCGGGCAGGGGCTGCGGCGGCAGGCGCGTGAAAAAGGCTTCGCCCAGTTGCGCAAAGCCCGGCCGCCAGCGCAGGGGCAGGGCAGCGGGCGCCTCAGCAGGTGCGGGTTGGGCCACAGAGTGGGGGGAAGAAGTGCGCATGCGGCATTGTCCCCCGCCTTGGCGAAGGGGCGCGCGGCGGCATGGCGTGGATTAGTATTGCGCCCGGATTTTGGGCGCCCCGTCCTGTCACACACAAAGAGGAGTACATATGCTGGGCCTGATGCAGAACCATCCGCTGCTGATTTCTTCCCTGATCGACTTTGCCGCGCGCCACCACGGCGACGGGCAAGTGGTGTCGCGCCGCGTGGAAGGCGACATTCACCGCTACACCTGGGCCGACGTGCAGCGCCGCGCCAAGCAGGTGGCCAACGGGCTGGATGCGCTGGGCCTGGCCGCCAACGACCGCGTGGGCACCCTGGCCTGGAACGGCTACCGCCACCTGGAGCTGTACTTTGGCGTCAGCGGCTCGCAGCGCGTGCTGCACACCATCAACCCGCGCCTGCTGCCCGAGCAGATCGCCTGGATCGTCAACCACGCCGAAGACCAGGTGCTGTGCTTTGACATGACCTTCTTGCCCATCGTGCAGGGCATCCACCGCCAGTGCCCCACCGTCAAGCACTGGATCGCCCTGTGCGACGCCGACAAGCTGCCCGCCGACACGGGCATTGCCAACCTGATGAGCTACGAAGACTGGATCAGCCGCCAGTCGGCCGACTACACCTGGCCCCTGTTTGACGAAAACACCGCCTCCAGCCTGTGCTACACCAGCGGCACCACCGGCAACCCCAAGGGCGCGCTGTACAGCCACCGCTCCACCGTGCTGCACGCCTACGCCGCCGCGCTGCCCGATGTGATGTGCCTGCGCGCGGCCGACTCGGTGCTGCCCGTGGTGCCCATGTTCCACGTCAACGCCTGGGGCATTCCGTATTCCGCCGCCATGGTGGGCTGCAAGCTGGTCTTTCCCGGCCCCGCGCTGGACGGCAAGTCGGTCTATGAACTGATCGAAGGCGAAAAAGTCACCTTCGCCGCCGGCGTGCCCACCGTCTGGCAAATGCTGCTGAACCACATGGGCCAGAACAAGCTCAAGTTCAGCGCGCTCAACCGCACCGTCATTGGCGGCTCGGCCTGCCCGCCGGCCATGATCGAAACCTTCCGCAACGACTACGGCGTGGACGTGCTGCACGCCTGGGGCATGACCGAAATCAGCCCCCTGGGCACCCTGTGCACGCTGAAGGAAAAGCACCGCGACCTGCCCGAAGAGCAAAAAGCCGCCCTGCGCATGAAGCAAGGCCGCTCCATCTTTGGCGTGGACATGAAGATCATGGGCGCGGGCGAAGCCGAGCTGCCCTGGGACGGCAAGACCTATGGCGATTTGTACGTGCGCGGCCCCTGGGTGGTGGCCGGCTACTTCAAGGGCGAAGGGGGCGACCCGCTGGTGGATGGGTGGTTCCCCACGGGCGACGTGGCCACCATCGATGCCGACGGCTTCATGCAAATCACCGACCGCAGCAAAGACGTCATCAAGTCCGGCGGCGAGTGGATCAGCTCCATCGACATTGAAAACACCGCCATGGCCCACCCCGCCGTGGCCATGGCCGCCTGCATCGGCATGCCGCACCCCAAGTGGGACGAGCGCCCCATCGTCGCCGTGGCGCTGAAGCCCGGTGCCGAACTCACGCGTGAAGAGCTGCTGGCCTTTTACGAAGGCAAAGTGGCCAAGTGGCAGATCCCGGACGACGTGGTGTTCGTGGACAGCATCCCCATCGGCGCCACCGGCAAGATGCTGAAAGTCAAGCTGCGCGAACAGCTCAAGGACTACAAGCTGCCCACGGCCTGATGGCAGGCAAGGGCGCCATCGGCCCCTTGTCCCCGGCGGTTCTTGACCACCACTTGCCCACTGGCGCCAAGATCGGCGCCGCATAAGACAAGGAAAAAGCCCCTGCATCGCTGAGGTGGTGCAGAGGCTTTTTCTCTATGGGAAAGCCAAAACTTTTATGAGAAAAATGGCTTTCGCGCGCGTTCCATAAGGGATTTGAGCTATTAAAAATATAGCGAATGCCGATGCGCGCATGCACACCGGCATGCCGCGCCGACGGCCCAGTGGCCCATGGCCGGCTTGGGCCGATGGCGGGGCTGGGGTCAGCCCTTGGCCTGATCGTGCTCCAGGTGGTAGCGGGTCACGCGCTCGACTTCGTTCTTGCTGCCCAGAATGACGCTCACGCGCTCGTGCAGCTGCGTGGGCTGCACGTCCAGAATGCGTTGGCGGCCGTTGGTGGCGGCGCCGCCGGCTTGCTCGACCAGCCAGCCCATGGGGTTGGCCTCGTACATCAGGCGCAGCTTGCCGGGCTTGTTGGGCTCGCGCTTGTCCCAGGGGTACATGAAGATGCCGCCGCGCGTGAGGATGCGGTGTACGTCGGCCACCATGCTGGCGATCCAGCGCATGTTGAAGTCTTTGCCGCGCGGGCCGTCCTTGCCGGCCAGGCATTCGTCGATGTAGCGGCGCACGGGCGTGTCCCAGTGCCGCATGTTGCTCATGTTGATGGCAAATTCCTTGGTGTCCTCGGGAATGCGGATGTCGTCTTGCGTGAGGATGAAGCTGCCTTGCTCGCGGTCGAGCGTGAAAGAGGCCACGCCATCGCCTACGGTGAGCACCAGCGTGGTTTGCGGGCCATAGATGCAGTAGCCCGCCGCGACCTGGTTGGCGCCCGGTTGCAGGAAGTCGCTTTCTTCCACGCCACGGTCGCCTTCGGGCATTTTCAGCACGCTGAAGATGGTGCCGATGCTCACGTTCACGTCGATGTTGCTGGAGCCGTCCAGCGGATCGAACAGCAGCAGGTATTCGCCCTTGGGGTAGCGGTTGGGCACGACGTGGATGCTTTCCATCTCCTCGCTGCCCATGGCGGCCAGGTGGCCGCCCCATTCGTTGGCTTCGATCAGCACTTCGTTGGCGATGATGTCGAGCTTTTTCTGCACCTCGCCCTGCACGTTTTCTGAGCCGGCGGTGCCCAGCACGCCGCCCACGGCGCCTTTGTTGACGGCGATGCTGATGCGCTTGCACGCACGCGCCACCACTTCGATCAGCAGGCGCAGCTGGGCGGGGATGTGGCCATCCACGCGCTGTTTTTCAACGAGGTAGCGGGTCAGGGAGATGGTTTTGGGCATGGTGCGGTAGAGGAGAGTGGGGATGGATGGCAGGTGCTGGAATCAGCAGGCGCGGGTGCGCAGTCCGGCATCAGACGGGGCCGCATGGCAGCAGCGGGCTGCCTGGCTGGAGCGGCGCGCCCAGGGCAATGGGTGTGCTGAGGGATGCATCTGCATGGCAAGGCTCAAGCCGCTGGCGCTGCCAGGGCTTTGGCGGTGATTTCGCGCACGTCTTTGCTCAGGGTCTTGTGGGCGGCCACGCGCTCGATGGCGGCGCGGGCGGCGCTGCGGCAGGGCTCGGCCAGTTGGGCCCAGCGGTCCAGGGCGCGGGCCAGGCGGGCGGCCACCTGCGGGTTGCGCGCGTCCAGCGCCAGCACCTGTTCGGCCCAGAAGGCGTAGCCCGCGCCGTCGGGGCGGTGGAAGGCGGCGGGGTTGAACATGCAGTAGCTGAAGATGAGCGAGCGGGCGCGGTTGGGGTTGTGCAGGCTGAAGTCGGGGTGCTGCATGAGCTGGCGCACGGCCTCCAGCACGGGGCCGCACAGGCTTTCGGGCGCGCGTGCCTGCAGGGCAAACCATTTGTCCAGCGCCAGGGCTTCATGGGCGAACTGCTTGTGAAAGCGGGCCAGGGCCTGCGCGGCCAGGGGGTGGCTGGCGGCGATGAGGGCGCTGGTGGCGGCCAGGCGCTCGGTCATGTTGGTGGCGTCCTTGCTGCGCTGGTAGGCGCGGCCGGGCCACACGGGGTCGTCTGTGCTGCGGGCGTGCAGGCACAGCATGTGCAGGGCCAGGCCCGCCAGGGCGCGGCGGCCGCTACCCATGGCATCGGGCCGGTAGGCGCCGCTGGCCTGGTGTTCCTGCCAGGCCCATTGCCAGTCGGCTTCCAGCTCGCGCGCCAGCTGCGCCAGCATGGCCTGGCGCAGTCGGTGGATGCGCTGCGGGTCCACCGCCTGCGGGCAGCGGTCGGCGATGGCGTTTTCGCTGGGCAGGGTGAGGGCCAGGGCCTTGAAGGCGGCATCGAGCTGCGGGTGGCGCAGCACGGCGCGCATGGCCTGCACGAAGGCTGCGTCCAGGGGTGATTCGCTGGCCTCATCGCTGCCGCTGCCCAGCGCCTGCAGGGCGATGTGCAGGGCCAGGCGCTGGCCGGCTTCCCAGCGGTTGAAGGGGTCGCTGTCGTGCGCCAGCAGGTGCAGCAGGGCAGCGGGCTGCAGGCCGTCTTGCAGATCCACGGGCGCGGAAAAGCCGCGCAGCAGCGAGGGCACGGGGGCGGCGGAGACGTTGACGAAGACGAAGCGCTGCTCGCTTTCCGTGAGCAGCAGGGTGCGGGTGTGGCCCTGGGGCGCGCTTTCGCCATCGAGCTGCAGGGGCAGGTCTTGCCCATCGGGGCCGACCAGGCCCATGCGCACGGGGATGACCAGGGGCTCCTTGTGCGGCTGGCCGGGGGTGGCCGGGGTGTGCTGGCGCAGCGTGAGGGTGTAGGTCTGCGCGGCGGGGTCGTACTGGCCTTCGGCGCTCAACACCGGGGTGCCGGCCTGGGCGTACCAGCGCTTGAACTGCGGCAGCAGGGCAGGCAGCTCGCTGTGCGGGTTGGCGTCGGCCATGCACTGGGCAAAGTCGTCGCAGGTGACGGCCTGGCCGTCGTGGCGCTCAAAGTACAGGTCCATGCCCTTGCGAAAGCCCTCGCGGCCCAGCAGGGTCTGGTACAGGCGCACTACCTCGGCGCCTTTTTCGTAAATGGTGGTGGTGTAGAAGTTGCTGATTTCCTGGTATTCGTCAGGCCGCACGGGGTGGGCCTGGGGGCCGGCGTCTTCAGGGAACTGGCTGGCGCGCAGGGCGATGACGTCTTCAATGCGCTTGACGGCGCGAGCCGATGGGCTGCCGGCCATGTCCTGGCTGAATTCCTGGTCGCGAAAGACGGTGAGGCCTTCTTTGAGGCTGAGCTGAAACCAGTCGCGGCAGGTGACGCGGTTGCCCGTCCAGTTGTGGAAGTACTCGTGGGCGATGACGCTTTCCACCCCGGCAAAGTCGGCGTCGGTGGCGGTGGCGGGTTTGGCCAGCACGTAGCGGGTGTTGAAGATGTTCAGGCCCTTGTTTTCCATGGCGCCCATGTTGAAGTCGCTGGTGGCCACGATCATGAAGCGCTCCAGATCCAGCGGCAGGCCAAAGCGCGCTTCGTCCCAGGCGACGGAGGCGATGAGCGAGCGCATGGCGTGCTCGGTCTGGTCCAGATCGCCCGGGCGCACGAAGACTTGCAGCAGGTGCTCTTGCCCTGAGCGGCTGGTGATGCGCTGCTCGCGCGCCACCAGGTTGCCGGCCACCAGGGCAAAGAGGTAGCTGGGTTTTTTGTGCGGGTCGTGCCAGGTGGCAAAGTGCCGGCCTTCGGGCAAATCGCCCGACTCGATCAGGTTGCCGTTGGACAGCAGCACCGGCCAGCGGGCCTTGTCGGCGCGCAGGGTGACGGTGTAGGTGGCCATCACGTCGGGCCGGTCTAAAAAGTAGGTGATGCGGCGAAAGCCCTCGGCCTCGCACTGGGTGAAGAAGTCGCCCCCGCTCAAGAACAGGCCCATGAGCTGGGTGTTTTTCTCGGGTGCGCAGGTGGTGAAGATTTCCAGCTCAAAGGGCGCATCGTCTTCGGGCAGGTTTTCCAGCACCAGGGTGGGCCCGTCCATGCGGAAAGAGCAGCCCTGGCCGCCCAGCAGCACGCGCGAGAGGTTGAGCTCATCGCCATCGAGCCGCAGCGGCTGCGCGGGCACGGCCAGGTTGCGCCGCAATGTCATGCGGTTGAGCACCCGGGTTTTGGCCGGATCGAGGTCAAACGTCAGGTGCACGGTGTCGATCCAGAACGCGGGGGGGGCGTAGTCCAGTCGCCGGGTGACGGTGGCTTGTCCTTCTCGCATGGGTATTCTCTTTGCTCTAAAAAATATAGCTTCTTGCGCTTGATACACAAGCGCTATTGGCCAAAAAGGCTTGAAACATCAAACGCCTTGCTTCAAGCTGGCTTCGATGAAGGCGTCCAGATCGCCGTCCAGCACTTTTTGCGTGTTGCTGATTTCAACGTTGGTGCGCAAGTCCTTGATGCGGCTTTGGTCCAGCACGTAGCTGCGGATCTGGTGGCCCCAGCCCACGTCGGTTTTGCTGTCTTCGAGCTTTTGCTGCGCTTCCATGCGCTTGCGCATTTCAAAGTCATACAGGCGCGAGCGCAGGCGGCGCCAGGCCACGTCGCGGTTGCTGTGCTGGCTGCGGCTGTCCTGGCATTGCACGACGATGCCGGTGGGCAGGTGCGTCAGGCGCACGGCCGAGTCGGTTTTGTTGATGTGCTGGCCGCCCGCACCGGAGGCGCGGTAGGTGTCCACGCGCACGTCGGCGGGGTTGATGTCGATCTCGATGGAGTCGTCGATCTCGGGGTAGACGAACACGCTGGCAAAGCTGGTGTGGCGCCCGCCGGAGGAGTCAAAGGGCGATTTGCGCACCAGCCGGTGTACGCCGCTTTCAGTGCGCAGCAGGCCGAAGGCGTATTCACCCTCGATCTTGATGGTGGCGCTTTTGATGCCAGCGGTTTCGCCCGGGGTTTCGTCTTCCAGGTCGGTCTTGAAGCCTTTGCGTTCGGCGTATTTGAGGTACTGGCGCAGCAGCATGCTGGCCCAGTCCTGGGCCTCGGTGCCGCCGGCGCCGGCCTGGATGTCGAGAAAGCAGTTGTTGGGGTCGGCCGGCTGGTTGAACATGCGGCGGAATTCCAGCTGCTCCACGCTGGCGGCCAGGCCGTCAACGTCGCTGGCGATGGACTGCAACGCGGCTTCGTCGCCCTCGTCGCGGCTCATCTCGAACAGCTCGGCGTTGTCGGCCAGCTGCTGGGTCAGCTCATCGAGCACGACCACGACGCCATCGAGCGCCTTTTTCTCCTTGCCCAGCTCCTGGGCTTTCTTGGGGTCGTTCCAGACGGCGGGGTCTTCCAGCGCGGCGTTGACGGTGCGCAGGCGTTCGGCTTTGCCAGGGTAGTCAAAGATACCCCCGTAGCGCGTCGGTGCGCGCACGCAGGTCGTGGATGCGGGTGGTGATTTGGTTCAGTTGTTCGGCGTCCATGAGAGGTGTCCTTGGCAAAGAGGGAGTGAGGTGGGTTGTGGCAAGCCCCGGCGCGGCACAGGCCAGGGGCTTATACGTTAAAAAAGCTGTTTGCGCGCTATTGGTAAGGGTTTTGCGCTATAAAAATATTAGCAAACTACTGGCGTGGCGCAGGGGCGGCCGTATCGAGGGTCAGGCCTTGCATGCGCTGGCGCAGCTCGCGGCTGACGGCGCGGGCGTCGTCGTCCGAGCGCAGCACGCGCGGGGTGAGGATGACCAGCAGCTCGGTGCGATCGGTGGTGTTGCTGTGCCGACCGAACATGGCGCCCAGGATGGGGATGGACGAGAGCACGGGCAGGCCAGACTTGCTGCTGGAGTTGCTGTCCTTAATCAAGCCGCCCAGCACCAGGGTTTCGCCCGAGCGCACGGCCACTTTGCTTTCAATCTGGCGCTGCAAGAAGGTGGGGTAGCCGCTGGTGGCTGATTTGGCAGCGCTGTCCAGATCGGTGACGGACTGGCTGATGTCCAGCGTGACCAGATCGCCCGCGTTGACAGAGGGCGTCACGCCCAGCATGACGCCCGTGTCCTTGTACTGGATATTGTTGGTCGTGGCGAGGTTGCCTGAAGTGCTAATGGTCGTGCCAACGTTGATGGGTTGCTGGTTGCCCACCTGGATGGCGGCGGTGTGGTTGTCCAGCACCATGAGGGATGGGCTGGAGATGACTTTCAGCAGCGACTTGCTGGCCAGCGCCTGGAGCATGGCGGTGACATTGCCTGCCGCGTTGCTGAGGGCGTAGCTGAAGCCCGTGCCTGCGGCGCTGCCCAGGGCGTAGCGGGTGGCGCCATCGGCAAAGGAGATGGCCGAGTTGCTGCCCGTGGCGTTGTTGAGCACGCCAGAGCCGCGGTAGCCGCCGCCCACGCCGCCGCCAAAGGCCCATTGCAGGCCATACTCCAGCCCGTCACCCAGGGTGACTTCGACGATGCTGGCCTCGATGAGCACTTGCGCGCGCTGGATGTCCAGGCGCTTGAGGGTGCCTTCGATGCGGGCGTACTCGGCCGGGCTGGCGTGGATGAGCAAGGTGTTGTTGATGCGGTCGGCCATGACGCGCACGTTCTGGCCCAGCTGCATGGCCGCGACGTTGCCGGCTGCGCCGCCCTGGGCCGTGGCGGTGGCGGCGCGCCCGCCCATCAGGCTGCTGGCGCCCAAGGCGGTGTTGCCCATGGAGGTGCCCAGATTGCCGGATGTGCCCAGCGTGCCGCTGCCGCCCCAGCAAAGGTGCTGGCAAAGCCGCTGTTGAGGTTGCTGGTGGTGGACAGGCCCGCGCTGCTGCTGGCAGTGGTGGCCAGGCCAGGGGCCACGCCGGTGGCGCCTGTGGCGCCGGGCGCCTGCGCGGCGGCGGTGCCGCCATAGATGCCGTTGAGCAGCTCGGCCAGATGGTCGGCAGAGCCGTTTTGCACCTTGTACACAAACAACTGCGGCTCGGCGCTGTTGAGGTTGGGGCGGTCGAACTGCTCGATCCAGTAGCGCACTTCGTCCAGGTAGGCCGCGCGCGGGGTGATGACCAACAGGGCGTTGATGCGCTCGATCGGCATGATGCGTAAGGCGCCAAACAGCGGGTTGGCCTCGCCCAGCGCGGCGGGCGCGCTGGCGGCGGCACCTGCGGCCGTGCTGCCAGGCGTGGCGGTGCCGGCGCGTGCCGTGCCTGCGCTGCCAGAGGCCGCTGCGCCTGCCGCCGTGGCTGCGCCCTGCGTTGCGCTGACACCGCCCGAGAGCATGCGCAGCGCAACGTCGGCATCGGCCACGCTGGTGTGCTTGAGCGGGAACACGCCCACGGACATACCACGCAGCAGGTTCACGTCGAAGGTGTTCACGATGTCCATCCAGCCCTCGGCCTCGGCGCGGGTGCCGCGCATGACGAGGATGTTGCGCAGGCTGTCCACGCGCACGATGGCATCGGCCGACACCAGGGGGCGCAGGATGTTGGCCACTTCGCCCGCACCCAGGTATTGCGGCGCGATGATGACGACGCCATAGCCGGGCGGCATGTTGCCCTTGCCCGCCACTTGCGGGGCACTGACGATGCCGCGCAGCGCCTCGGGCGTGCCCACGTGGTAGGTGCCGCGCGCATCGCGCGCCATGACGATGCCGTTGGCCTGCAAGGCCTGCTCCAGCAGGAACATGGCGCGGTCGGCAGGCACCTGCGCACGCGTGCTGAGGGTGACGGTGCCAGCCAGCGGCGGGTGAATCACGTAATCGACTTTCAGCAGATCGCCCAGCATGACCTTGACGACTTCGCTGACGGGGGCGTCCTCGAACTTGAAGCCGCTGACAGGGCCGCGCACGGCGCCGGGCGCGGCGGTGGAAGAGGGCGCCAGCAAGCGGTCGTTGCCGCGGATGAGGATGGGTGTGTGGTCGACCGCAGCGCTTTGTTCAGCGGCACTGGCAGCACTGGCGGGGGCCGCCGGGGCGCTGGCGGGCAGCAAGGGCGCGGGCACCAAAGGGGAAGACGTGGTGGCGGCGTCCGCTGCGGGGGGCAGGGGGCCGGGCTGGGCGCAGCCGCTGAGCTGAACGATGGCGGCGGCCAACAGGGCCAGGGGAGCGAGCGGTCGGGTCATGGACAGGTGGGCGCGGCGGGGGCGCGCAGGAGAGAAAAAGACAGGCTCAAGCGCAGGGCTTGAGGGCGTGAACGGACGGGTTGTCCAGGCGGGGCAGTCGCGCAAGCGCGGTGCGGGCGGTGTCATAGGCGGCTTACCTTCTTGAGCCGCCGAAAGCTGCACCGCCAAAGGCTGCGCCCGACGGCGCAGGCGCCGATGCAGGCACCGATGCGGGCGCTGACACAG
>JAUNHQ010000017.1:40121-43874 GCA_030535425.1 Pseudomonadota bacterium
GGTGCGGATGCCCGTGCCGGTGCTGCGGGTTGGACAGGCCGTGGTGGTGGCGTGGTGGCGCTGGGGCGCGCAGTGGCCACAGCGGGTGCAGCAGCAGGTGGAGGAGAGGTGCCCGCCGCCGCGCTGGCCGGCAGGAAAGGCAGCTCCAGCGTGCGCTGCTCGCTGCCGCGCGCAAAGTGCGCTGTGCGCTCGCGCACGTCGGTCAGGCGCCAGCCACCCAGATCTGCGCCGGTACGCACCATCTGGGTGCGGCCTTCGTATTCGATGAGCACGCCGGTGAGGGCAGGGCTGGCCATGATGCCCAGCAGACGGGCGCTGTCCAGCGGCTGGCTGGGCGGCTGGGCGCCGGCGCTGGTGTCGGCCACGGGCGGCGGGGGGCGGCGGCTGGGCATGAACAACGGGCGCGCCAGCACCTGGGGATAAGGTGCCTGGGCACGTGGCTCAAAGTGGAGCATGGCCTGTTGCGCATCGGCCAGGGCGGGCGGCTGCGGCGGCGGGGGCTGCCAGTGGCGCCACTGGGCCGGCCGGCCGGGGGCCAGCCAGAGCCAGGCCAGCAACAGGGCCAGGACAGCGGCAGCGAGCGCAAGCGCGAAAGGAAAGCGGGTGTTGGCGTTCATGGGCGCTGCCTGAGCACGAACAGGCCGATCTGGGCGGCCAGGATGGGCGGGCGCTGCGTGTCGCCCAGGGTCAGGACGGACAGGTGCGCGGTATCCAGATAGAGCGCCGGGCGCACGCCGCCCAGCTCGCGCAGCAGGGCGACGATGGCGTTCCACTCGCCTTCGATGCGCACGTCCAGTCCGATGCGGTCAAAGCCGTGCTCGTCGCGCGCGTTCGCCTGCGCCTGGCTGCTGGCAATGCGCAGCCCCTGGCTGTCGGCCAGGGCGCGCACACGCTGCAAGGCGGCGTTGCCTACGTCGCTCAGCTCGCGGTCGGCAGGCCAGACGTATTGCGACAGGTTGTCTTGCAGCTCGGCTTGCAGGCGGGTGAGTTGCTCTTCATTTTGAAGCAATCCGGCAAGGCGGGATGCGCGCGAAGCCGTGTTTTCAAGGGTCTGTGTGGCTTGCTGATGCTGGCGCAGCGCATAGCCGGCTGCCAGCACGGCCAGCAGCAGCAGGGCCAGGGCGGCGGCGACCAGCCAGAGCTGCTCGGGCCGCCAGGTGCGGCGGGCGCTCATGGCGTGGCTCCTGGCGCCGAGGCGGCGCGGATGGGGCCGTAGTGGGCGGCGCTGGCGTGCAGTTCGATCACGAAGCGTTCTTTCTGGTCGTTGATGCCGCGTGTGGCGGGCGAGGACAGGCGTGCCTCGGTCACGCCCGGCTGGCGGGCCAGTTGCTGCACCAAAGCGGCGGCGTCGTCGGCCTGGCCGTTGAGCACGAGCTTGTTGCCTTCCACGCGCAGGGAGGTGAGCCAAGCGCCGTCAGGCACGGCCCGGGTGAGCATGTCCAGCACGGGGGGCAGGGCCAACTGCTGCGCGGCCAGCTCGCCCACGGCTTGCAGCTGCTGGGCGCGTTGCAGGATGGCTTCGCGCTGGGCCAGCTGGGGGGCAGCCTGGCGTTGCAGGGCGGCTAGCGCCTGCTCGGCCTGGCGGGCCTGCATGCGCTTGAAGGCCACGGGGGTGAGCGCCAGTGCGGCCAGCAGGGCCAGCACCAGCAGGCAGCCGCCCAGCAGCCGGGTCTGGCTGCGGCGGGCGCGGTGCGCGCGTGCGGCTTCGCCCCAGCCGATCAGCACCAGCGGCGCGTGGGCGGCGTGGGCTTGCGCGGGGGCGGGGGCCAGCCAGATTTCCGCAGTGCTGTCCAGCCCGGCGCGCGCCAGGGCAGCCTGGCATTGGCTGCGCGAGGTGATGGCCAGGTCAACGCGCGTGGTGTCTGCCAGGGGCGTGGCTGCAAAGCCATGCACGGTTTCATCAACGGAAAAAGGAGAGCAGGCACTGACTTCAAGCTGCACGGCATGGGCCAGGTCGGCCGGGCTCAGCCGTGGCAGGATGAGCTGGCGCTCCAGCACGTCGTCGCGGCTGATGTCGGCCACCTGCACCTGTGGGGCGGCCAGGGCGGCGCTGGCCTGGGCGGCGGCCAGCGGGGTGGCCACGCCACCGTGCAACTGCCAGGCCGTGGTGTGCCCGTCTGCGCCCGTGCGGCGCACGGTCAGGGTGGGGGAGAGGGCGCGGATGCCGGGCAGCGCAAGCAGCAGCTGGCCTGCCGCCCGCCACTGTGCGGGCCAGCGGGACAGGTCAAGGCCAAAGAGGCGAAAGTCACTGGAATACGTTGCGGCCATGTCAAAGGGGTGGGCAGGCCAAGAGCCTGGCCCAGGGACGTCAGGAGGCGGCGGTCACGATGTGCCGGTCTTCGCGCAGGGTGCGCCAGGGCAGCCCCCGCACGGGGTCTGGCTGCAGGGCCATGTCGCGGGTCAAACGCAGTATTTTGCCTTCCCCTAGCGGCACGCTGGCATGCAAGCGGTAAAAAACGGTGCTGCCGGTGGCTGCCGAGGATTGGGGGGGCAGAAAGCCGGTGCCGGCCAGGGCGGCCTGCACGCCCGCTGGTGCGACGGCGGGGTTGATGCCGCCGCTGGCGGGCAGATCGGCGCTGATCAGAGGGGCCAGGCGGGTGTAGAGCGCATAGTCCACGCCGGGCACGAGCAGCAGGTCTTCGGGGGCTTCGAACTGGGCAGGCCGGGTGGCGGCCTGGGCATCGGTGCGGGTGGGGTCGGTGCCGGGCGGGCTGTCGCGCCACTGCACGATGCGCTGGGCCAGGGCTTGCGCCTGCCCCGCAGGCAGGCCACCCGCAGAGGCCAGCAGGGCGGTCAGCAGATCGGCGCCAGCGGTGTTGATGCCGATGAGTCCGGTCAGGGGCGCCAGTTCGACGCGCACGCCGATGCCCTGGTACTGCACGGTGGTGCTTTCGACCGTGTTGGGCCGCTGCGGCTGGGCCATGAGCGATTGCAGCGCCAGGTGCATGGCGGCTTCACCGATGGCCTGGCCGCTGATGGCGTCGCGTTGCTGGGCGGCGGCGGTGATTTGCCCGCGCACGGTGCCGCTGAGACCGACGGCCATGAGGCTGAGGGCGGCCACGATCCACAGCACGGCAATCAGCGCCATGCCGCGCGGGCGGGAAGGGGCAAGGCGCGAGGTGTTCATCGACTGCCCCCAAAGCTGGCGCGGGAGGCGCTGGGGTCTGTGGTGTAGTTGGCGCCCACGGCCAGCAGCATGGGGGGCCAGGCCGGGGCCGGGCCGTCGAAGTCGATGCGCACGGCATCGGGCAGCAGGGGCGGCCGGGCAGATGCGGGTGGCGCCGTGGCGGCGGAAGGCGCGGGGGGCCAGGCGGTGAGCCATTGGCCGGAGCGGGGCTCGCGGTAGGCGAGGCTGGCGCGCAAGGCGCTGGCGGTGAGCACCTGGGCGCTGGCGCTGGCCCATTGGTCAAACGTGGGTGCGCCGTGCCAGGGGGCGTAGCGCAGCACCCAGTGGGGCTGGCCGTTGACGGGCTCGACGGCCAGGCGCAGGTAGTGGCGCCCGCCAGTGCCATAGCGCGCGGGCATGACGCCGATCCAGCGCAGCTCGCTGGCGTTGCCCATGAAGAAGGCCGCGTCACGGCCTGCGTCTGCCTGTTGGGGGCGGAAGGTGCGGGCCGAGACGTGCCCGAGTGTCTGGCGCAGCAGCGCATGTGCGAGGCGGTAGTCCTCATCGGCCTCGATGCGGGCGTCCACGCGCGTTTCGGTTTGCCCCATGGAGCGTATGGATCCCAGCAAGGCCAGCATGAGCAGCGA
>JAUNHQ010000018.1 GCA_030535425.1 Pseudomonadota bacterium
GTTGTTGCCAAGCCTCGCTGGGGCCCGCACCCCAGCTTCGTTTGGCGCCTAGCGCTTGGCCCCTTGGCAGGGCAACGCAGGGGCGAAAACAGTGTGAACAGACCCTGCGCAGCGGCGCCTGCGCGGCCATTGCCGCCAAACAGGCGCTGGGCCATGCGGTGCGCATTGTCGGCGTGGTCAGCCAGCACGCCAGTACCTACGCCGATTCACTGGCCGCCGGCCGCGTGGTGGAAGCGCCCGTCAGCACCCGCCTGGCCGACGGCATGGCCGTGCGCCGCGCCCACCCGCAAGCCCTGGCCGTGCTGCAAGCCGGGCTGCACCACGTGGTGCGCGTGAGCGACGACGAGGTGCAGGCCGCCATGCACGCCCTCTACACCGACACCCACAACCTGGCCGAAGGCGCAGGCGCCGCCGCATTTGCCGCCGCCTGGCAAGAGCGCACCCAACTGGCCGGCCAGCGCGTGGGCCTGCCCCTGACCGGCGCCAATGTGGACGCCGCCGTCATGGCGCAGGTGCTGCAAGGAAAAATCACTTCATAAAAACCGCATTCGCGCTTTATTGGCAAGGGATTTAAGCTATATAAATTATAGCTTTATCCGTGCTTTGGACAATTGGTCTGTGCTGCCTTTGTGCTGGGCGTGCGCCGCTGCGGATGGAGGGCAAAGGATGGGTTTGAAAAGCTTGCCATGTCCGTGACGCGCGGGCATGGCGGTTTTCTAGTGGTTTCCTGCTGGAGGAATCGCTCGCGTGGGTAAGCTGGCGGTCTGTTGGGTTGTTGTCTACCGATTCGCCAGGAGGGTTTCCCATGCTCAAGCTTTGCGGTTTTGCCGCCAGCAATTACTACAACAAGGTCAAGCTCGCCTTGCTGGAAAAGCAGGTGCCGTTCGAGGAGGTGCTGGTATGGGTCGGGCAGACCGATCCGGCTGCCAGTCCGATGGGCAAGGTGCCTTATCTCTTGACCGATGAGGGGCCGCTGAGCGAGTCCACGGTGATTCTGGAATACCTGGAGCAGCGCTACCCCGGCATGCCGCTGCTGCCGGCCGGTGCGTACCAGGCGGCCAAGGTGCGCGAGCTGGTGCGCTATATGGAGCTGCATCTGGAACTGGTGGCACGCCATCTGTTTCCCGAGGCATTTTTCGGCGGCAAGGTCAGCGATGGCATGAAGGCCAAGGTGGCCGCGCAGCTGGCGCAAGGCGTAGAGGCTTTTGCCCGGCTGGCCAAGCCTGCGCCTTTTCTGGCGGGCCAGGCTTTTACCTTGGCCGACTGCGCCGCTGCCGTGCATTTGCCGCTGGTCAGCAGTGCGTGCAAGCTCATTTACGGGCACGATCCGCTGGCGCCGCTGGGGCTGGCCGATTACCTGGCGCAACTGGGCGCGCGCCCCAGCGTGCAGCAGGTCAACGCTGACCGCAAGCGCAACACCGAGCAGATGCTGGCCCATCTGGCTGCCAAGAAAAAAGACGCCTGATGCCTGGGCGCCAAGGCAGGAGGGCGTGGCGGCGGCTGTTACTGAAACGCCACTTCGGCAAAGCTGCGCAGCTTGCGGCTGTGCAGCTGGTCCAGCCCGTTTTGGCGCAGGCGTTCGATGGCGCGGATGCCGATTTGCAGGTGCTGGCTCACGCGCTCGCGGTAGAAGTGGTTGGCCATGCCGGGCAGCTTGATTTCGCCATGCAGGGGCTTGTCGCTCACGCACAGCAAGGTGCCGTAGGGCACGCGAAAGCGAAAGCCGTTGGCGGCGATGGTGGCGCTTTCCATGTCCAGCGCCACGGCGCGCGATTGCGAAAAGCGCCGCTGCGGCGCGCCTTCGCCCAGCAGTTCCCAGTTGCGGTTGTCGGTGGTGGCCACGGTGCCGGTGCGCAGCACGCGCTTGAGCGCGTCGCCTTGCAGCTGCGTGACGTCGGCCACGGCCTGTTGCAGCGCAATTTGCACTTCGGCCAGCGCGGGAATGGGGATCCACAGCGGCAGGTCTTCGTCCAGCACGTGGTCTTCGCGCACGTAGCCGTGGGCCAGCACGTAGTCGCCCAGTTGCTGGCTGTTGCGCAGGCCGGCGCAGTGGCCCACCATGATCCAGGCGTGCGGGCGCAGCACGGCAATGTGGTCGGTGATGGTCTTGGCGTTGCTGGGGCCGACGCCGATGTTGACCAGGGTGATGCCGCTGTGGTCAGGCCGCACCAGGTGGTAGGCGGGCATTTGCGGCAGTCGCGGCGGGGCGCTGGCGCTGGTGTCGCACGGGGCGGCCAGGTCCACGCGAGCGGTGACCTGGTTGCCCGGCTGCACGAAGTGGGTGTAGCTGCTGGCCGCGTCCTGCATGGCCTGCTGGCCCAGGGCAATGAATTCGTCGATGTAGAACTGGTAGTTGGTAAAGAGCACGAAGTTCTGAAAGTGCTCAGGCGAGGTGCCGGTGTAGTGGCGCAGCCGGTGCAGCGAATAGTCCACGCGCGGGGCCGTGAACAGCGCCAGCGGCGCGGGCTCGCCAGGTTGCGGCTGGTGCGTGCCGTTGGCGATGCTGTCGTTCATGGCGGTGAGGTCGGGCAGGTCGAACACTTCGGCCAGGCGCTGGCGCTGCACCGCGCTCAGGCCACCGTCGAAGTGCTCGCTGTCGCCCAGGGCAAAGGGCAGGGCAATGGGTTCGTGGCTGGTGCCCACTTCCAGCGTTACGCCGTGGTTGTCGATCAGCAGTTGCAGCTGCTCGCGCAGGTAGCGGGCAAACAGATCGGGCCGGGTGAGCGTGGCTTCGTAAGGCCCGCCGCGCGTGACAAAACCATAGGCCAGGCGCGTGTCGGGGTGATGGCCGTGGGCCACGTGCAGGCGCACGAAGGGGTAGCAGGCGCGCACGCGCGTGAGCGGCCCTTGCGGGTGGGCCGGGCCTTGCACATAGGCTTGCAAGGCATCGCGCAAATGCTGGCAGCCGGCTTGGTAGATGTGCTGGATGCGTTGCAGCGCCGCGTCGGCGCAGGTGAAAGGGGCTGGGGCGATGAAGGGGGGCTGCGAGGTCATGGCCCATTGTGCGTGATGGGTGTGACGGTTTGCCAGGCTGGCTGGCCAGGGGTGCATCATCCGTGCCGCTGCGATCAGTACCGCTGCTTGAGCACGCTTTGCATCTGCTGCACCAGGGCAAAGGCCTGCTTCATGTGCGCGCGCTCAAAGTCCGACAGCTCGGGCAGCCGCAAGAAGTTGTCGGGCGCTTGCTCGCTGCCGATTTGCCGCGCCTGGTGGCTGATGCGCACGCGGCTCAAAAAAGCCAGCGCATCGCGCAGATCGCGCGCCATGCCGGCGCTCAAGGCCCCGGCCTCGGCCGCCTGCGCCAGCCGCTCGTCGGTGTTGACGGCGGGCAGCCCGGCGGCCAGGGCAAAGATGCGGGCCAGATCGACGATGGGAGTCACGCCGCTTTTCTTCAAATCCAGCGTGCGGGCGTTTTCGCCGTCCTTGATGAGGGTGATGCCGCCAAACAGGCCCAGCGGCGGGCGGTTTTTCAGCGCGTTGGCCGCCATGTGCCCCAAGAACAAGGTGTTGCCCCGCGTGCCTTGCAGCACCTGCTGGCGCAGCCCGTGCAGCAGCTGGGCCTGGCCGTGCACGGCGCGCAGGTCAAAGAACACGCTGGCGAGCATCAGCGCCATGGGCTCGGGCACTTGCACCCATTGGTGAAAGTACTCGCGCCAGCGCCGCATGGGCTGGCGCCACTGGGCGGTCATGGCCATCATCTCGCCGGGGCAGTACACGTAGCCGCAGGCGTCAAGCCCGGCGTTGACAAAACGCGCCAGGCGCTTGAAGTAAGCGCCGTGCGCGGCCTCGTCGTAGTCGTCGTGCAGCATCAGGCAGTTGTCCTGATCGGACTTGGCCGTTTGCTCCATGCGCGCCTGCGAGCCAGCGGCCACCCACACGTAGGGCACGGGCGGCGCGCCCAGCTCGGCTTCGGCCAGCGCAATCAGGCGCTCGGTCAGCGCGTCGGTGATGGTGCTGACGATGTGGCCCATGGCGTGCGCGCTGGCGCCCGACAGCGCCAGCGCCTGCTGCATGGGCCCGATGCGCTGGCTGAGCGCGGCCAGCCCGGCCACGCTGTCTTCGCGAAAGATGCGCTGCGTCAGCCCCACGGCCGAGGTGCCTTGCTGCTCGCTCACGTCGCTGGCCGACACCATGCCCAGCACCTGCTGCGCCTCGTCCAGCACGGGCACGTGGTGGATGTTGTGGCGCGCCATGAGCATGAGCGCATCCAGCGCGCTGGCGCTGGCCGGCAAAGTCATGGGGCTGGGGGTGGCCACGTCGGCCACGGGGAGGGTGGGCGCCAGCCCTTCGGCCAGCACGCGGTTGCGCAGGTCGCGGTCGGTCACCAGGCCGCTCAGCCGGCCTTCATGCACCAGCATGACCGACGAGGCGCCCGCTGCGCGCATGGCCTGCGCGGCCTGGGCAATGGGGGTGTGCGGCGCCACCGTCAGCGGCGCGCGTTTGATGAGCGAGGCCAGTGGCGTGCCCAGCAGATGCAAGGTGTCGGGCTGCGCCAGCCCGGTGGTGGCAGGTGGGGTGGAGGTGGTCATGCAGGGCATTTTTGCAGACCACTGGCAGATGGTTTCAGGTGAAAAACGCGTAGGCCACGGCAATGGCGATCAGCAGGCCCGCCGCGTCAGCCAACAGGGCGCAGGGCAGGGCGTGGCGTGTGTGCTTGACGCCGACGCTGCCAAAGTACACGGCCAGCACGTAGAAGGTGGTTTCGGTCGAGCCCTGGATGATGGCCGCCAGCTTGCCTGCGAAGGAATCGACGCCGTGGGTCTGCATCACATCCACCATCAGCCCGCGTGCGCCGGAGCCGGACAGCACTTTCATCAGCCCCACGGGCACGGCGGGCAGAAAGTCGGTCGGCAGCCCCAGCGCGGTAACGGCTGCGGCGATGACGCCCATGAGCGCGTCCATCAGCCCCGCCGCGCGAAAGGCGGCAATGGCCACCAGCATGGCCACCAGATAGGGAATGATTTGCACGGCCACGCCAAAGCCTTCCTTGGCGCCATCGACGAAGGCCTCGTACACGTTCACGCGGCGCACGGTGCCAGCCAGCAGAAAAAGCGCCACCACGGCCAGCACAAAGCCCGCACCGGCCACGCCCATGGCCTGCGCGGCCTGATCGGGCGGCAGGCGAGACAGCCACCACAGCAGCGCACCCATCACCGCCGCCAGCGCGCCCAGCGGCAGCAGCAGCGCGGCACGCCACAGCGGCAGGCGCTGCACGATGGCCACCATGGCCAGGGCCGACAGCAGTCCGCCTGCCGTGGCGATGAGCGTGGGCAGAAAGATGTCTGCCGCATTGAAGCCCGTCAGCCCCTGCTTGACGGCCAGGGTTTGCCGGATGGCGATGACCGAGGTGGGGATCAGCGTCAGCCCCGCCGTGTTCAGCACCAGAAACATGATTTGCGCGTTGGTGGCGGTGTCGGGCTTGTCGTTGAGCGTTTGCAGCGCCTGCATGGCTTTCAGGCCCAGCGGCGTGGCAGCGTTGTCCAGGCCCAGCAGGTTGGCGCTCATGTTCATCGTCATCGCGCCTTGGGCTGGGTGGCCGCGCGGCACGCCGGGAAACAGGTGGCGAAACAGCGGGTTGGCCCCGCGCGCAAAGGCGTCGATCATGCCCGCGCGCTCGCCAATTTTCATCAGCCCCAGCCACAGCGCCATGATGCCGACCAGGCCGATGGAGATGTCAAAGCCGGTCTTGGCCGCATCGAACATGGCCGTCATCAGCCGCGCCAGCGCACCGCTGTCACCGCCCAGCGCGTGCGCCATGGCGGCCACGATGCCGCCCAGCAGCAGTGCCAGCCAGACAAGGTTCAGAACCATATAGGCCTTTCGCGCGCGTCTATCAAGCGCAAGCAGCTATATAAAACATAGCAATTGGCGTGATGGGCCGCACGCTTACTGCCCGCAGCATTTCTTGTATTTCTTGCCGCTGCCGCAAGGGCAGGGGTCGTTGCGGCCCGCCTGGTGGGCGCGGCGCACGGGCGGCTGGCGCGGGCCCAGGCTGCGGGCCAGGTGGTACAGGTCGTAGGTGGCCCAGATGGCCTCGCCCACGTCGTTCAGCCGCTGCTGGCTGATGCTGGGCGGGGCGTTTTCGTCAAAGGCGTTGACGGCCGGCGGCGCCGTGTCGTCGTCGCACAGCAGGGCAATGCATTCCAGCGCATCGCCCATGTCGTCCCGCAGCGCCTTGTCGCGCGGCGGCGCCCAGTCGTCTGGCCACAGATCGAGCACGGCCAGAAAACCCATGGCCCACATCTGCCCATAGGCGGGCATGTCGCCAGGCTGCGCAGGCGCGTGCGCATCGCCAGGGCTTGCACCATCGGCATCGGCATCGGCCAGGGCTTCGGGGCTGAGGGCCATGCCGCGCCAGTCCAGCATGGCCGGTTGCAGGGCGTGCGGGTGGGCCAGATCGCGCGTGCGCGCATCCAGCGCGCGGCGCAGCTGGGCCGCGCGCGCCTGCCAGTGCATCAGAAACTGGGTGCGCTCGCGCTCGGAGGCAAAGGGCCCCAGCGCCTTGTCGGCAGCAGGCTCGGCCGGCCCCAGCACGAAGGGCAGCCATTCGTCTGCCGGTATGTCGCGGCGCGTGCACAGCAAGGCGGTCAAAAAGCCCTCGCAAAACTCCCACTGCGGCACATCGGGGTTGCGCTGGCGCATGTCTTGCAGCAGCTCTTCCAGCGTCGTCAGGGTTTCGATGCTGGCGGCGTCAAAGGCGCCGTCGTCGGGGGTGGAGGCGGGGTCGGTGGTGTTGGCAGGTTCGGTCATGGCGGCGCCTTGGGGCACAAACAAGCGCGCATGGTAGCGATCCGCCAGCGGGCCGCCATCAACCACGCAGGGCCGCCAGCGCCTGCTCTACCCCCAGCCCCAGGGTCAGGATGTGCGCGTCGGCCAGGGCGCTGCCCGCCAGCATCAGGCCCACGGGCGGCTCGCCGGCGGCATGGCAGGGCAGCGACAGGGCGCAGCCGTCCAGAAAGTTGATGAAGGTGGGGTTGCGCAGCATGCGGGCGTTGGCGGCAAAGTAGGCTTCGTCGCTGGCGGCCAGGGTGTCGATGCGCGGGGCCACGGTGGGCACGGTGGGCATGAGCAGCGCGTCAAAGCCGCTCAGGCGCGCCTGCACCGCCGCGATCCAGCGGCCGCGCGCGTGCCGCAGGTCGATGTAGTCGGCCGCGCTCATGGCCGCGCCGCCTTGGATGCGCGTGCCCACGCGCGGGTCGTAGCCGCTGGCCGCGCGCGCCAGCAGCGGGCGGTGCCAGGCCCAGGCTTCGGCGGCGGCCAAGGTGCCGCGCGCGTGCAGGTTGGCCAGCTCGGTCAGCTCGGGCAGCGGCGCGCGGGTGATGTGCGCGCCCTGGGCCTGCAACTGGGCGCAGGCGCGCTCGAAGGCGCGGGCCACCGTGCTGTCCAGCCCGTCCAGCACCACGGTGGTGGGCAGCAGCAGGCGCGCGCCCGCCACGGGCAGCGGCGCGGGCACGGCGGGCGGCTGGCCGGCGAGCACCGTGTCGGTCAGCGCGCAGCAGCGCACGCTGGCGCCCAGCGGGCCAATGGAGTCCAGCGAGGTGGACAAGGGCAACGTGCCCGTCGTGGGCACGCGCCGCTGCGTGGGCTTGAAGCCCACCAGCCCGCACAGCGCGGCCGGAATACGCACCGAGCCGCCCGTGTCCGAGCCAATGGCCACGGCGGCCATGCCATCGGTCACGGACACGGCGGCGCCGCTGGATGAGCCACCAGGAATGTGGCCGCCGCCTGCTGGCCCATCGTGGCCTGGCGCATCGCGCCCCCAGGGGTTGCGCGGGGTGCCGTAGTGCGGGTTCAGCCCTAGGCCGGAGAAGGCGAATTCCGTCATGTTGGTGCGGCCCACGATGATGGCGCCTGCGGCCAGCAGCCGGTCGATGACGGGCGCGTTAGTGGCGGCGGGTACGGCGTCTTGCAGCACGGCCGAGCCGGCGGTGGTGGGCTGCCCGGCAATGTCGAACAAGTCCTTGACCGACACGGGAATGCCCTCCAGCGGCGAGCGCACGATGCCCGCACGGCGCAGCGCGTCGCTGGCATGCGCCTGGGCCAGGGCGCGGTCAGCGTCGAGCCGGGTGAACACGCGCGCGCCTTCGCCGGCCGGGTCTTGCGCGCGGGCCAGGGCGGCCTCGGTCAATTGCTGCGCGGTGGTGCGGCCAGCGGCCAGCTCGGCAGCCAGAAATTCAAGCGTGGGGTAGGGGGTGTGGGGCATGGCAGCAGGCGGTGATGAGGCAACAGGAACGTGCAAGGCGCACAAGGCCAGGGCGGCGGTAGCCGCACGCGCGCCGATGGTAGCGGGCTGCCTTGGCCTGGGCCGCAGCAAAGAGGGCGCGGCGCTGCCGCTGCCGCACAATGCGCGGCCTTGCGCCCCGTCTTTTTGCTGCCAAGAGAAAGCCCCGCTGCCATGACCGCACGCCCTGCCCTGGCCAATGCCCTGGCCCTGGCCACGATTGCCCTGTGGGCCAGCCTGGCGGCGCTGGGCACGGCGCTGTCGCACGTGCCGCCTTTTTTGCTGACCGGGCTGGGGCTGCTGGCCGGCAGCGTGGTGGCGCTGCCGCTGGCGCGCTTTGACCTGCGGCGGCTGAAGGTGGCCCCGCGCGCGCTGGCGCTGGGGGTGTACGGGCTGTTTGGCTACCACTTTTTGCTGTTCACGGGCTTGCAGCTGGCGCCGCCGGTGGAGGCGAACCTGGTGAACTACCTGTGGCCGCTGGGCATGGTGCTGATGGCGCCGCTGCTGCTGCCGGGGGTGCGGCTGACGGCCGCGCACGTGCTGGCGGCGCTGCTGGGCCTGGCGGGGGCGGCGCTGGCCATTTTGGGGCGTGGCGCAGCGGGCAGCGAGGCCGGGCCGATGGCGCCACTGGGCTTTGCGGCGGCGGCGGGCGGGGCCTTTGTGTGGTCCAGCTATTCGCTGCTGAGCAAGCGGCTGGCGCTGACGGGGCAGGTTTTTGCCACAGCGGCCATCGGCACCTTCGGGCTGGTGTCGGGCCTGCTGTCGCTGCTGTGCCATGCGCTGCTGGAGCCGGCGGTGGCCTTGTCGGCGCGCGACGTGCTGCTGATTGCTGCGCTGGGCCTGGGGCCGCTGGGCGGGGCCTTTTTCTTGTGGGACGCGGCGCTGAAGATGGGCGATGCGCGCCAGATTGGGGTGCTGAGCTATCTGGCGCCGCTGCTGTCCACCTGGCTGCTGCTGTGGACCACGGGCCGCCCCTTGAGCTGGCACGTGGCGCTGGCCACGGCCATGATTTTGGCGGCGGCGGTGATGGGCACGCGGACGCGCTAAAGAAATTCTATTTTTATAGCAATAAACCCTTGTTATATGCGCGCTATTGGCCTTTTTTGCTTGATCTTCTGGTGGTTTGCGCACAAAAAAAGCCCCGCACGCGGGTGCGGGGCCGTGGCTGCCAGAGGCTGTGAAACGCGGGCGTTACCAGCGCTGGCGCAGCACGCTGTAGGCGTTGGCGGTGTAGTCCTCGTTGACGAACAGGCGCTGGGCCGCTGGGGCGATGTACAGGCTGTCGGCCCAGAGGTAGCGGTTGTAATCCGCGCCTGCCTGCACGGTGCTGGCGGTGCAGGTGGTGGCGTCGGGCGTGGTGCAGGCAGGGTCGCTCACGTTGTCCACGGGGAAGGAGCTGGGGTTGTTGTGCACCAGGTTGAAGAATTGCGCAGCGTCGAAATACTGCACCTTGTTGTCGCGCATGTTCTCGATTTCCAGCAGCAAGGCGGTGTTGAAGGCCTCGGCCAAGTCGTCCACCGCGTTTTCCTGCCCCAGCCCGCGTGCCCAGGGCGTGTGGCCCAGGTTGTACACGCCGGTGACGACCACATGGTTGGCGCCCGCGTTGACCAGGCGGCGCACCTGCTGGCCCAGGGCAGTGCCGGCTTCGCGCACGGCGGTGGTGGTAGCTTCGGAAATGCCTGTGGCCTGCACGGCAGCCACGATGTCGGCGATGCCGCCGTTGACCAGCGTCAGGTCAGTATTGGTCTGAAAGCTGGTGCGCGCCAGCAGCGTGTCGATTTGCGCGGACACGCTGGGGGCGCTGGTGCCGCTGCTGGTGTCCTCGGCGGTCACGCGCGCGTGGCCCTGGGCATAGCCCCAGCCGCCTGCGGAAGCGGCGGTGAGGGTCACGTTGTAATGCGCGGCCAGCGCCTGCACCCAGTTGTTCGAGCCATCGTTGACGGTGAAGCGGTAGCCGCTTTGGCCCACGTCCATGAAGCCATCGCCCACGGTGAGAAAGCGCTGGGGGTTGAAGTCGGACACGACCGAGCCGGAGCCACAGGCGCTTAGCAGGCCGACGGCGCCCGCACATGCCAGCGCCAGCGTGGCGCGGCGAGACCAGGTTGAAATCATGTGATGCATCTCCAAAGACGGGGCAGTTAGTTTAACGATGGCATGGCGCCCTGCGCGGGCCGGGCCCAGCCGGGGGCGGGCAGGCTAAGGGTGCATCATGAAAAAAGCCATTTGCGCGCGCTATGTAAGGGTTTTAAGCTATGTAAATCATAGCTTTTGGTGTAGGGCCACGACAGGCGCTGGGTGCGGGCTGCTGCGGCGTCAGCTGGCCGCCGCGCGCGCCAGCCGGTCGCGCACGCCGTCCCAGGCCGGGTCATCGGGCGGGGTTTCCACCCAGATGAGCTTGGCGCCCGCGTCGTCAAAGCCGCGCAGCACGGCAAACAGCTGCTGCGCGCAGGCCGCCGCGTCGTCGGGCATGCGGCGCTGCGGCAGCGGGGCGGCGGTTTTGACCGGGGTGCGCGTCCACAGCGCAATGTGCTTGGCCTCGGCGCCCAGCACGTCCAGCGCGGTTTGCAGCATCTTGGCGTCCATCAGGCGCAGCTTGGCGCGCGGGGCGTAGTGCGCAGCCAGGGTGCCGGGCGCTTGCGGGGTGGGGCCGGGCGCTGCGTCCTTGTCCAGCAGGCGCTGCCCGGCCACGCGCTCGATTTCGGCGCGCGGCAGCTGGCCGGGGCGCAGCAGCACGGGCTGCGCGCGCGTGCAGTCGATGATGCTCGATTCAATGCCCACGGCGCAGGCGCCGCCGTCCAGCACCAGCAGCGCATCGCCCAGCTCGTCGGCCACGTGCTGGGCCGTGGTGGGGCTGACGCGGCCAAAGCGGTTGGCGCTGGGCGCGGCCAGTCCGGCCATGCCGCGTGCGGCGCATTCGGCCAGCAGCGCCTGGGCCACGGGGTGCGCGGGGCAGCGCAGGCCCACGCTGGGGTGCCCGCCCGCGGCGGCTTCGGCCACGCCGGCGCGGCGCGGCAGGATGAGGGTGAGCGGGCCGGGCCAGAAGGCGTCCATCAAGCGCTGGGCCACGGCGGGCACGCTGGCGGCAAAGGCGCCCACTTGCGCGGCGCTGGCCACGTGGACGATAAGGGGGTGATCGGCCGGGCGGCCCTTGGCGCTGAAGATGCGGCGCACGGCCGCGTCGTCGCCCGCGTAGGCGGCCAGGCCGTACACGGTTTCGGTGGGCAGGCCAATCAGCTGGCCCGCAGCCAGCGTGTCGGCGGCCTGGGTGATGGCGGAAGTTTGCGTGCCGTCAAGAATCATGGGTGGTGCACAAATCAACAAATGCGCGGGGCGTGAGGATGAGGGTGTTTTCAAAGCGGTGCAGCACCAGCAAATCCTGGTCGCTGGTAATGAGCACGCGCGCCGCACCGGCTGCCGCCAGGGCCAGGAATTTGTCGTCGCGGGGGTCGCGGCACTGCTGTACCGGACGCGAAACGGTGACTTCGCGGCACATGGCGCGGTACAGCGCGGCAAACGTTTGCCGCTCTTGCAAAGTGCGGTAGCGGTCAAGAAAGGGGCGCGCAAGCACCTGATCCAGCTCGTGCAGGGTATCGCGCGAGGCAATGGGCTGGCCCACTTGCCAGGCCCAGTGCAGGGCTTGCGCGGGCAGTGACTGGGGTTTGAGCAGTGCGCCGATCAGGGTGCTGGTATCCAGCACCAGCGCCATGCCTTGAGCCTCAGCGATGGGCATTGACCAGCGCGTGAATGTCGCTGTCGCTCAGCGACTGTGCAGCTTCGACCTGCGACAGACGGCGCAGAAAGTCGCTCATTTCACGCCCTGCCAGCGCACGCTGGCCCGCCTGAGCCTGCTCGACGCTCATCATGACCACGACCGGGCGGCCACGCCGCGTCACCGTGACGGGTTCACGCCGGGCCACGTCCAGCACCGCGCCAAAGTGGCTTTGCACCTCGCGCGAAGGAAGGGTTTTCATGTCCATGCAGGGCATGATAGCCGTGGGTCTGCGGCTGTCAAAACGGCGCAATGCCCAGCAGCGCCGCCGCTTGCAGGGCGTTGGCGCGCACGCTGGCAGCGTCGGGGCCGGTGAAGGTCAGGTGGCCCATCTTGCGGCCTGCGCGGGCCTGGGTCTTGCCGTACAGGTGCAGGTGGGCGCCGGGCAGGGCCAGCACCTGCTGCCAGGGGGGCTGGCGCGGCTGGCCGCTGGTGTCAAACCACAGCTCGCCCAGCAGGTTGAGCATGATGGCGGCGCTGTGCTGGCGCGGCTGCGGCAGGGGCAGGCCAGCCAGGGCGCGCACTTGCAGGTCGAACTGGGACAAGTCGCACGCATCCACGGTGTAGTGGCCGCTGTTGTGCGGGCGCGGGGCCATTTCGTTGACGACGAGCGCGCCGCTTTCCAGCACGAAAAACTCCACGCACAGCACACCCACGTAGTTCAATTCGTTTGCTATTTTTATGGTAGCTGCTTGCGCTTTCCTGGCAAGCGCGATAGGCACATTTTCTTCATAAACCTCGGTCACGGCCAGAATGCCGCCACGGTGCAGGTTGCGCTGCACGGGCAGGCTGACGGCCTGGCCGTCGGCGCCACGGGCGACGATGACGGAGCATTCGGCGGCCAGGGGCAGGCGCTGCTCCAGAACGCAGGGCACGCGGCCCATGGCGGCCCAGGCGGCGGCCAGTTCTTCGCGCGTGTCCACGCGCGCCTGGCCCTTGCCGTCGTAGCCTAAGCGGGCGGTTTTCAGGATGCCGGGCAGCAGCTGGGGCGGCGCGGTGGCCACGTCGGCATCGCTTTGGATGGCGGCCCAGGGCGCGGGGGGCACGCCGCCTTGGGTGGCGGCGCATTGGGCAAAGTGGGTTTTTTCGCGGATGCGGTCTTGTGCGATGGCCACGGCCTCGGCGGCGGGGGCCACGCGGCGGGTGCGCGCCAGCTCGGCCAGGGCGTCGGCGGGCACGTTCTCGAACTCGGTGGTGATGGCTTGCGCGCGTGCGGCCAGCTCGCGCAGGGCGTCGGGGTCGCGGTAGTCGGCCTGGATGAAGTGGTGGCTGACGCGCCCGGCGGGGCTGGCGGGGTCGGGGTCAAGCACCACGGTGTCATAACCCAGCGCCTGCGCGGCGTGCACGAACATGCGGCCCAGCTGGCCGCCGCCGAGCACGCCCAGCATGACGGGGCGGCCCTGCGGCGTGAGGGCGCCGGGTGACAAGGGGGAAAAGGGCGTGGCAGAGGACATGGCGGCGGGGCGGTGAAACAGTGGGCTGATGGGGGGATAAGGGCGATTGTCCTGCCTGTTAGGGGTGCGGGGGGAGTCAGGGCAAGTGTTAAGGCAACAGGGGCAGCGGTGGATGCCAGGCGCGCTCGGCGCTGCCGCACAGCGTTTCGCCGCCCAGGGGCGTGAGGCGCAAGCCCTTGAACTCGCGCAGGCCGATGGTCTGCACCCGCTGGGCCAGCCAGCGGCCATCGGGGGTGAGGTGAAAGTCCACCTGTTGCGACACGACCTCGCTGCTGCGGTCTGGGCCGCTGGCAAAGCTGGGCACGTGGACCAGGGCTTGCTTCCACTGGCCGGGTGCGTCCAGGGTTTGCCAGCGCACTTGCCAAATGGGGTCAGGCGGCGCGCGCAGGTAGCCGCCGCCCAGGCGGTCGCAGCGCCGCACGGTTTGCTGGCGCAGCGGCGGGGCACTGTGGCCCGTGGGCAGCTCTTGCCCGTTCACTTGCCAGCGCACGATGGTCGATGGCCCGTCGTTGAGCAAATGCGCCTGCATCCAAGAGCCCCAGCGGCCTTGCATGGCCAGGCTGTCCATGCCGGTCAGCACGATGAAGGGCGCGGCCTCGGTGTGGTCGGCGTAGTGGGCGTAGAGCCAGGACAGGCGCAGCTGTGGCGGCAGGCCGGTCATGTCCGGCAGCGCAGGGGCCACCACCAGAGGGGCGGGGTGTGCCGGTTCAGGCCACGACAGCGCGTCGCCAGAGGCCGTGCCCTGCCAGCGCAGCATGTGGCTGGCCTTGGGGCGCATGGAAGAGCCGCCCGGGGCGCGTTCATACAGTGCGTCATAGCCTTGGTGCGGCGCGGCAGCGGGCGGGGTGCTGGCGTTGCGCCAGCGTGTGGCCTCCAGAAAGCGCAGCGGCCGCGCCCGCAGCAGGGGGTCCATGCCGCCGCTGCTGTGCCTCAGCCCGCGCGTGTCGGGCACCAGATCCTGCCCGCTCAGGTTGATGTGCAGCTCGCTGACGGGCGGGTAGGTGCGCAGCTCGTGCGCGCTGTGGGCATCGACCAGCATCTGGCTGCCGATCCAGACCGCCACGCCCAGTGCGGGCGGCAGCAGCATCCCGTGCCAGGCCCAGCGGGGTGCGCGCCGGCGCGCCCACAGCAAATACGCCAGCGCCAGCAGCCACCCCACGCCCAGGGGAATGGCACTGACAGCCGCCAGCATCACCAGCAGCACAGCGCCTGACCAGTCCAGCACCAGGCTCAGCCCCACGGCGGCAATCGCCAGGCCCGCCAATGCAGACAGCACGGCGCCGGGCACGAAGGGCCAGAAAGAGGCAGGGCGCGGCGGGGGCGTGCTCATTGCAACACCTGGGCCTCATCGGCGTGGCGGCAGGCCACGGGCTCGGGCAAGGCCGTGGCCTGCACCTGCTGTGCGTGGCCGTGTCCGTGGCGGTGCAGGCGCTGGGCCAGCCAGCGGCGTATCTGACGGGCCTTGAGTTGCAGTTGCCGGCTGCCATCCTTCGCGCCTGGCACGGGCGTCAGGGCGTACAGCGCCGCATAGCTTTCACCCGGCGGAATGGGTGCCAGGCTGGCGTCGCCATCCTCAATGGGAAAGCGCGTGCCAAAGACAAAGCGCCCGGGACTGGCGGCAGGCAGCGCCGCGCGGGCAGTGGCCGGCAAAGGCGCGCGGTTCATGGTGCGGCGTGCACAAACAGGCGCCCCCGCTGCCCGAGCGATCCACCCAGCGCGCGGGGTGACCAAGGCGGCAGTGGGGTGGTGGATGACATGCAGCGAATGGGCAAAGGGCGCGATGCCTCAAGGCGCAGCCGCGTGCATTTGCCGCCAGGCCGTGCGCAGCACGCGCCAGGCCGACCGCATGAACACAAGCAGCAAAGCCGAAGCCACCAGCACATCCGGCCAGCCCGCCCCCGCCAGCCACACGGCCAGCGCCGCCAGCAGCACGGCGCAGCCTTCAAACAAGTCGTTGCGCGAGCACTCCCAAGCCGAGGCCATGTTCACATCCTCATGCCTGTAGGGCGTGAGAAGCCACAGGCAAACCGCGTTGGCTGCCAGATTCAGCCCGCCAGCCAAGCCCATGGCTTCAAACACAGGCAGGCCAGGGTGGAGCCAGCGCCATGCAATCTGCCCGGCCACCGCCAGCGCGGCCAGCAAGATGAGCAAGCCCTTGAAAAAAGCCACCCGCGCCTTGGCCAAGGCACTGGCCCCCACCACAGCCAGGCTGGCGGCGTAGGTCAGCGCATCGCCCAGGTTGTCCAGGCTGGCTGGCCACAGCGCCGACGAGCCGCTGTGCCATGCCGCCCAGGCCATCATGCAGAACGTGGCCACATTGATGACCAGCACCCCAACCAGCACACGGCGCTGGCGCGCCTGCATGTGCGCCACTTCCATCACCTGGCCGCAGCATTCGTGGGTGCAGTTGGACATGGGTCTTGGCTTTCCCCGCAGCGCCGTTGGCCGCTTTTACGCGCCCGCAGGCGGCAGCGCCATGGCGCGTGCGGCGGCGGTTTGCTGGTGGCGAAAGGCGTGCAGCTTTTCGCGCAGCGGTGCATCGTGCACGGCCAGCTGGGCCACGGCAAACAGCGCCGCGTTGGCCGCGCCTGCCGGGCCTATGGCAAAGGTGGCCACGGGCACGCCCTTGGGCATTTGCACGATGCTGTGCAGCGAATCCACCCCTTGCAAATGGCGGCTGGCCACGGGCACGCCCAGCACGGGCACCACGGTTTTGGCCGCCAGCATGCCCGGCAGGTGCGCCGCGCCGCCCGCCCCCGCAATGATGGCGCGCAGCCCACGCTTTTCAGCGCTTTCGGCGTAGGCAAACATGTCGTCGGGCATGCGGTGGGCCGACACCACGCGCGCTTCGTGCGGCACGCCGAACTGCTCAAGAATCTGGACGGCGTGCTGCATGGTGTCCCAGTCGCTGCTGGAGCCCATGACCACGCCAATGCACGGAGGCGTCATGGCTGGCTCATCGGTTACAAAAGAAGGCGAATTTTAGAAGCCCCCCTCCCTTTGCGTTTCCCCTTGCGTTTCCCTGCCATGGCGCTGTCTGCTTCTGCCTACCTGCTTTTGTCGGCCCTGCTGGGCGTGCTGCAATGCCTGGATGCACTGGCCTGGCTGCGCCGCCCCACGCAGCCAGCGCTGCGGCGGGTGCTGCTGCTGTTTTCGCTGCTGGAATACGGCTGGGCCTGGGTGGCTTACCGCACCTGGCAGGCCGGCCTGCCCGGGGTGCCGCACGGGCACCCCGCCGCCTACATGGCCTACGTGGCGGCCATGGCGGCCGCCGGGGTGATGGTGGCCCTGCTGCACCGGGGCGATGCCCTTTCCTTTCAGCCGCCGCGCGATCTGCTGCTGGCCGGGGCGGTGTTTGGCGCCGGGTTTGCGCTGGCTTCGGCCAGCCTGTGGCTGCGGCTGTAGGTATGTGAAAAAGGGGGCCGGCACAGCGCACGCGGCTGCGCCAGCGCACGGGCGGAATGATTGGGGGACAATGCCGCCCCATGATCGACGTCAACCTGCAAAACTTTCAAGACGAGGTGCTGGCCGCCTCGATGAACGTGCCCGTGCTGCTGGACGTGTGGGCCGAATGGTGCGGCCCCTGCAAGCAGCTGGGGCCAGTGCTGGAGCAGCTGGAGGCCGAGTACGGCGGGCGCTTCAAGCTGGCCAAGCTGGACGCGGACAAGGTGCCCGAAATCGCGGGCCAGCTGTCGCAAATGGTGGGCACGCGCAGCATTCCGCTGTGCGTGCTGTTCGTGCAAGGCCAGCCGGTGGACGCCTTTGTCGGCGCGCAGCCGCCGCAGCAATTGCGCGCATTTCTGGACAAGCACGTGCCCAGCGAAGGCGCGCTGGTGGCCGAGGAAGAAGTCAGCGAAGCCGAGGCGCTGCTGGCCTCGGGCGACACCCAGGCCGCGCTGGCCAAGCTGGCCGATGCGCTGGCGCAAGACCCGGCCAACGACGACGCGCGCTTTGACTACGTGCGCCTGCTCATGGGCACCGGCGCCTATGAAGAAGCCGCCGCCACACTGGAAGAGCCCCTGAAGCGCGAGCCGCGCCCGCTGCGCTTTGACGCGCTGCGCCGCTGGCTGGACGCCATGCTGTTTGTCGAGCAAAACGAGCGCGGCAACTGGGCGCTGCCGCAGTTTGACGAGCTGATCGCGGCCAACAAGCGCGACTTTGACACCCGCTTTCAAAAAGCCCAGGTGCTCATGGCCGAAGGCCAATGGCCGCAAGCCATGGACGAGCTGCTGGAAATCATCATGCGCGACAAGAAGTGGAACGACGAAGCCGCGCGCAAGACCTATGTGGCGATTCTGGAGCTGCTGACCCCCCCGCCGCCCAAGGCCGGCGCCGCAGCCGACGGCAAGAGCGCCGGCGGCATCGAGCTGACCGGCAAAGCCGCCGCGCAGCAGCAAGACCCGCAGGCCGAGCTGGTCAGCAGCTACCGGCGCAAGCTGAGCATGGCGCTGAACTGAAAGCGCGACGCTGTTGCATGCGCAGCCCCGGCGCACCCTTTGCCCGCCGGGCGCCCCCGCGGCAGGTAGCCCGCTGCCAGATAGACACGAGACACGGCCCCACTCAGGGGATAATGCTCTTTTTTTGGTAGTAAGCAGCGTTTTCCACCGCGCCCACCGCGATGCCCCTCAACACCCTGGACCGCACGCCGCCGCCCTTTTTCAAGCAAGGGCCGTCGGCCTTGTCGCGGCTGGTGTTTTTCAGTGCGCTGGCCTTGTTTCTGATGGTGGCCGATGCGCGCTTCAAGCTCGTGCAACCCTTGCGCGCGGCCGTGGCCACGGTGCTGTACCCGGCGCAGTGGCTGGCCTTGCAGCCCGTGCAAATGGTGCACCGGGGCCTGGGCTACCTGACCGAGCTGAAAACCGCCCGCGCCACGGAAGAAGCCGCACGCCTGAAGCTGGCCGAGCAATCGCAGCGCGCCGGCCAGGTGGAGCAGCTGCTGCTGGAAAACGCCCGCCTGCGCGCCCTGCTGGGCCTGCGCGATCGGGTGCAGGTGCCCGCCCAGGCCGCGCAGGTGCTGTACGACGCCACCGACCCCTACAGCCGCCGCGTGGTCATTGGCAAAGGGCAGATTCAAGGCGTGCAGCCCGGCGCGCCGGTCATGGACGAATCGGGCGTGCTGGGCCAGATCACGCGCGTGTACCCGCTGGTCAGCGAAATCACGCTGCTGATTGACCGTGACCAGGTCATTCCCGTCATGAACACCCGCACCGGCACCCGCAGCGTGGCCTATGGCCTGCCCTCACCGCGCGGCGGCATGATGGAGCTGCGCTACATGTCCGTCACCGAAGACGTGAAAGAAGGCGACCTGCTGGCCACCAGCGGCGTGGACGGCGTGTACCCGCCCGGCTTGCCCGTGGCGCGCGTGGTGTCGGTGGACAGGCGCAGCGACACCTCCTTTGCCCGCATCCTGTGCCAGCCGCTGGCGCAGCTGGGCGGCGTCACGCACGTGATGGTGCTCGACCCCGTCACCCCCCAGGCGCCGCAGGACGCGGCTTCGATACCCGCCACGCCCGCGCCCCTGCCCGATGCGTCTGCCTCCGCGTCCGCACCCGCCTCCGCCGCTTCCAGGAGCACGCCATGATCATGCCCCGCGGCGAACAACTGCTGCTGCCCGCCAGCCCCGGCTTCATCTGGGGCAGCCTGGCCGTAGCCCTGATGCTCAACCTGCTGCCGCTGGGCCGCGTGCTGTGGATGCCCGACTTTCTGGCCGTGGTGCTGGTGTTCTGGAGCATCCACCAGCCCCGCCGCGTGGGGCTGGCGGCCGCGTTTCTCTTCGGCCTGGCGCTGGACGTGCACCAAGCCTCGCTGCTGGGCCAGCACGCGCTGGCCTACACGGTGCTCATCTACTGGGCCATCATGCTGCACCGGCGCATCCTGTGGTTTTCCGTGCCGGGGCAGGCGCTGCAGCTGGTGCCGCTGTTTGCCGCCGCACACGCCATCACCATCGTGCTGCGCCTGATCGGCGGCGCCATGTTCCCCGGCTGGCCCGTGCTGCTGGCGCCACTGCTGGAAGCCGCGCTGTGGCCCATCGTCAGCGTGCTGCTGCTGGCCCCGCAGCGGCGCGCACCCAACCCAGACGCCAACCGCCCTCTGTAAAAAAAGCCACTCCAACCGGACGCGCCCAGCGATGCGGACAGCATCCAAGATGCAATGCTAAAAAGGCCATTCGCGCTTGATCAGCAAGGGTTTTTAGCTATATGAAAGCTAGCATTCGTTGCCCAGATCGGCTGATGAGTTGACCGATCGGGTTTGCCCCCTGAAGCGAGATGTCCCAAGGTGGGCGGTGAGTGTCAAAGGCCTGGGGCCGGGGCAACCAGCGGGTAAGCGGCATCGGGCTGCTGCTTTGCTGGGCATGGGCTTGGGCTTGGGCTTGGGGTGCAGGCGGCGCACCGCCTGCCCCGCACCGCTTCATCAGCCCGCGCGCCGCCGCTTGAGTACGCGCGGCAGCACCAGCACGGTGACGATGACGATGAGCAGGAAGATGGACACGGGCCGGTCGATGAACACGCTCCACTTGCCTTCGCCGATGGAGATGGCGTTGCGCAGTTGCGCTTCGGCCAGGGGCCCCAAGATCATGCCCACCACCACCGGCGCGGTGGGAAAGTCAAAGCGCCGCATCAGCAGGCCGATCACGCCAATCACGTACAGCAAAAACACGTCGAACGCGCTTTGCCGCATGCCGTAGGCGCCCACGGTGGCAAAGATCAGGATGCCCGCATAAAGCTGCGGCTTGGGGATACGCAGCAGCTTCACCCACAGGCCGACCATGGGCAGGTTCAGCACCAGCAGCATCAGGTTGCCGATGTACAGCGAGGCAATGAGAGCCCACACCAGCGCGGCGCTGGTGGCAAACAGCTGCGGGCCGGGCTGGATGCCGTAGTTCTGGAATGCGCCCAGCAAGATGGCCGTGGTGTTGCTGGTGGGGATGCCCAGGGTGAGCAGCGGAATCAGCGCCGTCGTCACCGTGGCGTTGTTGGCCGCCTCGGGGCCGGCCACGCCTTCGATGGCGCCGGTGGTGCCGAACTCGGCCTTGTCCTCGGGCCTGGCCAGTTTTTTCTCGGTGGCGTAGCTCAAAAAGGTGGGGATTTCGGTGCCGCCCGCAGGCACGCAGCCAAAGGGCGCGCCAATGGCGGTGCCGCGCAGCCAGGCGGGCAGGCTGCGGCGCCAGTCGCGGCGGCTCATGTGCACGCGCGAGAAGCGGTTTTGCGTTTCCACCAGCTTGCCTTCGAACAGCGCGGCGTGCAGCACCTCGGCCACGGCAAACAGGCCCACGGCCACCAGCACGATTTCGATGCCGTCCATGAACTCGGCCTTGCCGCCGGTGTAGCGCATCTGGCCGCTGATCTGGTCCATGCCGATCAGGCCCACGGCCAGGCCGATGAACAGCGCGGCCAGCCCGCGCACGGTGCTTTTGCCCAGCACGGCGCTGACGGTGGTAAAGGCCAGCACCATGAGAAGGAAGTATTCGGGCGGGCCCAGCTTGACGGCGTAGTCGGCCACCACGGGCGCAAACAGGGTGACGACCACGGTGGCGATGGTGCCGGCCACGAAGGAGCCAATGGCCGCCGTGGCCAGGGCCGCGCCGGCGCGGCCGTGCTTGGCCATCTTGTTGCCTTCCATGGCCGTGACCATGCTGGCCGTTTCGCCCGGCGTGTTAAGCAAGATGGAGGCGGTGGAGCCGCCGTACATGGCGCCGTAGTAGATGCCGGCAAAAAAGATCATGGACGCGGTGATGTCCACCTGCGCCGTGATGGGCAGCAGCATGGCCACGGCGGTGGCCGGGCCAATGCCGGGCAGCACGCCCACGGCGGTGCCCAGGGCGCAGCCAAACAGCGCCCACAGCAGGTTGGTGAGGGTGATGGCGGTGGCAAAGCCTTGCAGCAGCAGAGACAGGGTGTCGGTCATGGCGGGGGTGCTTTCTTGCTTGGCTTGCGTGTCAGATCCAGCCGGTGCCCGTCAGCCCCGGCAGGTTGATGGCCAGCAGCTTGGTGAACAGCCAGTACACGGGCGCGGCCATGGCCAGGCCGCTGACGGCATCCGTCACCCAGGTGTTGTGCGGCTTGCCAAAGGCGCGTTTGAGGCCCTGCACGGCCAACAGGTAGGCCAGGGTGCAGCCGAGCACGAAGCCGATGCGCTCGATCAGCGCGGCGTTCAGCAGCAAGCCGGCCGATACCCAGACAAAGCCCATCCAGTCAGGGCTTTCTTCGCCGGCCACGTCTTCCATGCCGCGAAAGCCGCCGGTGCAGGCATGCCACAGCAGCACGGCGCCGCAGGCCAGCAGCGTCAGGCTGACGACCCAGGGCAGAAAGTTGGCGCCCACGCCGCCGTAGCCGGCCTCGGACGGTATGCCCGCCGCGCCCCAGGCCATGACGGCGCCTACGCCGATCAGCAGCGCGCTGACCAGCACTTCCCACAGCAGGGTCTTGCGCGAGGGGTGGGCCGGCTGCGGGTGGTCGGGGCGCAGCGACAGGGGGATGTTCGGTTGCGGGCTGGTCATGGCGGGGCCTCAGGTATGCACGCCACCGGGCGCGCGCGGGTGCGGCGGCCCGGTATTTGCTTTGTTTTTGATAGCTATTGCCAAGCACCAGACGGGCGCTATCGGCCTTTTTGATGCTTAAGACACCATGCCCGACTTGACCATGATGGCGCGCAGGCTGGCGAATTCGCTGTCGACGAACTGGGCAAAGGCATCGCCCGTGAGCAGGGCCGATGTCCAGTCGTTTTTCTTCAGCGCCTCTTGCCAGCCGGGCGAGCGCGTGGTGGCCTCGATGGCGTCGATCAGCGCCTTGCGCTGCTCAGGCGTGATGCCCGGTGCGCCAAACACGCCGCGCCAGTTGCCAATCTCCACGTTGATGCCTTGCTCCTTGAGCGTGGGCACGTCCTTGGCGCTGGCCTGGCGCTGGGCGCTGGTCACGGCAATGGGCTTCATCTTGCCGCTGGCGATGTAGGGCGCGAACTCGCTCAGGCCGCTGCCGCCCACCGTGACGTTGCCGCCCAGAATGGCCGCCGTGGCCTCGCCGCCGCCACGGAAGGCCACGTAGTTGATCTTGGCCGGGTCCACCCCCGCCTCGCGCGCGATCATGGCCGCCGCAATGTGCTCGGTGGCCCCGCGCGAGCCGCCGCCCCACTTTACGCTGCCGGGGTCTTTCTTCAGTTGCGCCACCACGTCGGCCATGCTCTTGAAGGGCGAGTTGGCAGGCAGCACGAACACGTTGTATTCGGTCGTCAGGCGCGCCAGCGGCGTGGCCTGCATCAGGTTCAGCGGCGACTTGCTGCTGATCAGCCCGCCCAGCATCACCGCGCCCATCACCATGATCTGCCCCGCATCGCCCTTGGCGCTGGAGAGAAACGGCGCCAGCGCCAGCGCACCCGAGGCGCCGCCCTTGTTCTCGTAGGTGACGGTGGCGGCCTGCTTGGCGTCTTGCATGGCCTTGCCCAGGGCGCGGCCCGTGGTGTCCCAGCCGCCGCCGGGGTTGGCGGGAATCAGCACCTTCAGGTTGGCGCCGGCCTGCGCCCAGGCGGCAGGCAGCGCGCCCGTGGCGGCCAGGGCTGCCAGGGATTTGAGGAAGGTGTCACGGCGCATGGGCAAAGTCTCCTTGGGGTGTGATGTAGCCATTGAAAAAAGCGTGCCTGGATGATGGGCACGCAGCCTGTCAATTGGCTGTCCGCAAGGCTGGGGTTTACCCGTGTGTCGCGGGGGTGAACGGGCTCTATGGCGTCATGTCCAGTCGGGGCAGCAGTGCCAGCAGCGCACGCAGGGCGGCTTCGCCCCGGTGCTGCGCCAGCGCGTGCAACGGCTCGCCGTCATCGAAAGCGGCGTAACCCATGGAAAAAGCGTCGAAATGCCGCGCTGCGGGGGTGGCGGTGTGCAGTGTTTGCACGTCCACATGGCGCACGTCTTGCTGAATGCGCGCCATCAGCGGCCCGACCTGGCTGGCCGGGCCTTCGAGCAGCTGGCAAAACCGCAGGCCGTCAAACACCAGCAAGCCGGTGATGCCGCAGGCAGCGTTGTGGGCGCGTGCGGTTTGCACGATGCGCGGCACCACGGTGGCGTCGCACTGGGGCGCCAACTGGCTGACGTAAAGCAACTGGCGCAAGGGGTCGGCAAGGCTCATGGACTCTCTATCAGCAGGGCGGGGCAAGGCCCAAAAACAAGGCCGCGCCTTGGGCGGTGGCGCGGCCTAGGGCAATCGGGGCGCCCGAATCTAGCGGCTTTTGGCCTGCGCACAATGTCAAAAGACACTTTGTGATCGGGTACAAAGCCGCCCCATGACCGCTGCCCCCCGCCCGCCCCAATCCTGCTCTGATTGCACGCTGCGGCAGCAGCCGGGCTTTGTGCCGATGTCCGGCGAGGAGCTGGCCTGCGTGCAGGCCTTTCGCAGCGGCCAGCGGGCCTTGCGCGCGGGGCAAACGGTAGTGCCCGAGCACCGCGCCATCGACCGGCTCTACACGGTGTTTTCCGGCTGGGCCTTTCCCTACAAGACCTTGGCCGATGGGCGGCGGCAAATCCTGAACTTTTTGTTGCCGGGCGACTTCGTGGGCCTGCAAGGCGAGTTTGCCCAGGCCGCCACGCACGGGGTGGAGGCGCTGACCGCCTTGCAGCTGTGCGTGTTCTTGCCGCAGGAACTGTGGGGGCTGTACCACGCGCAGCCCCAGCTGGGCTATGCCATTACCTGGCTGGGGGCCACGCAAGAGCGGCTGCAAGACGACATCTTGCTGAGCGTGGGCCGGCGCAACGCGGCCGAGCGCATTGCCATGCTGCTGATTCATCTGTGGCGCCGCGCCGAGCGCGTGGGCCTGGCGGCGGCCGATGGCAGCGTGCCTTTTCCGCTGACGCAGCAGCACATTGCCGATGCGCTGGGGCTGTCGCTGGTGCACACCAACAAAACGCTGCGCCGCCTGGAGCGCCTGGGTCTGCACGAGTTGCGCGAAGGCCGCCTGCGGCTTTTGCACCCCGAGGCGCTGGCGCGCATTGCCGATTACCACATGCGCCCCATGCGACCCGTGCCGCTGATCTGACCCGGAAGGCACGGGGCCAAGATAAATGGATGCTACTGTTTATGTAGCTGCTGCCGCTTGTCTATCAAGCGCGAATGCCATTTTTCTTTATATGACTGGTGACGGGCCTCCGGCGCCAGCCCACCACCAGCCGGCCACCAGCAGCAGCACCCACAGCGCCTGCAAGCGTGCCGTGTTTGCCAGCAGCGGGTTAAAGCCCCGCGCCTGCCGCTGGCGGGCAAAGCGCACGGCCAGCCACAGCGCCCAAGGCAGCGTCAGCAGCGGCCACGCGGCAGGCGGCGGCGCGCCGGTGAGCGCCAGCACGGGCCAGCCGATGTAAGGCTGCGCCAGCAGCAGCGCATACAGCACGCGGCAAGCGCCGGGCCCCAGGCACACGGCCAGCGTGCGCCGGCCCGCCAGCGCGTCGGTGGCCGCGTCGCGCGTGTTGTTCACCAGCATCACCGCCGCCGCCAGCGCGCCCAGCAGGTGGCCCAGCCACAGCGCCGCCCAAGACAGCGTGCCCGCTTGCAGCCAGTGGCTGCCCGCCACGGCGGCCACGCCAAAGAACACCCACACAAAGCCTTCGCCCAGCGGCCCATAGGCAATGGGGCGCGGCCCGGCGGTGTAGGCCCAGCCGCACAGCAGCGCCAGCAGCCCCAGGGCCACGATGGGCCAGCCGCCCGCCCAGGCCAGGCCCAGCCCCAGCACAAAGGCCAGGCCCAGCGCGCCCAGCCCGGCGCGGCGCACGGCGGCGGCGCTCAGCCAGCCTTCGGCCGTGGCGCGCGGCGGGCCGGCGCGGCCGGGCGCGTCGGCGCCGCGCTCGTGGTCGCCCACGTCGTTGAGCAAGTTGGTGCCGGTCTGTATGGCCAGCGCTGCCAGCAGCGTGAGCAGCGCCACACCCCAGCGCGGGGCCGCGCCTTGCGCCCAGGCCAGCGCGCAGCCGGCCAGCACGGGCGCGGCCGACAGGCTGAGCGTGTGCGGGCGCGCGGCCAGCAGCCAGGCGCGGGCCGGGCCGGGGCGGGTGTGGGGTGGGGTCAGGGAATAAGGCAGGGCAGGGGGCAGGGCGGCAGACCGTTCTGCGGGCAACTCGGAAGACAGCTTGGGCGCGGGCATCGGCGCATTCTGGCCGAATCCAGTAACCTCGCAGGCTTTGGCCGCGCTTGCCCTGGGCGCTTGTGCTCGTGCTTGTGCCCGTGCTTGCGCGGCAGTGTGCTTTTGCCGTGAGGAGACTTTTGTTGTGACCCTGCCTTCCCGTGTCAACCTGGTGGACGTGGGCCCGCGTGACGGCCTGCAAAACGAAAAGCAGCCGGTGCCCGCCGCCGTCAAGATCGAGCTGGTGCAGCGCCTGCAAGCCGCGGGCCTGAAAGAGATCGAAGTCACCAGCTACGTCAGCCCCAAGTGGGTGCCGCAAATGGCCGACAACCACGAGGTGATGGCCGGCATACAGCGCCAAAGCGGCGTGCGCTACAGCGTGCTCACGCCCAACATGAAAGGCTTTGAGGCCGCGCTGGCCGACCGGCCTGACGAAATCGTCGTCTTTGGCGCCGCCAGCGAAGCCTTCAGCCAGAAGAACATCAATTGCAGCATTGCCGAAAGCATTGAGCGCTTTGCCCCCGTGGTGCAGGCGGCCAAGGCCGCGGGCATTGCCGTGCGCGGGGCCATGAGCTGCACCGTGGGCTGCCCGTATGAAGGCGAAATCGCCCCTGAAAAAGTGGGCTACCTGGCCGGGCTGATGAAAGGCATTGGCATCGAGCGCGTGGACGTGGCCGACACCATTGGCGTGGGCACGCCGCGCCAGGTGCGCGCGGCCATTGAGGCCACGCTGGCGCACTTTGACATGGCGCACATCAGCGGCCACTTTCACGACACCTACGGCCAGGCCCTGGCCAACACCCTGGCCGCGCTGGAGATGGGGGTGAGCAACTTCCAGTCCTCCGTGGCGGGCCTGGGCGGCTGCCCCTACGCCAAAGGTGCCACCGGCAACGTGGCCACCGAAGACGTGGTGTACCTGCTGCACGGCATGGGCATCGATACCGGCATTGACCTGGACAAGCTGATCGACACGGGTGTGTTCATCAGCCAGGCGCTGGGGCGCGAGCCCAATTCGCGCGTGTCCAAGGCCATCCGCACCAAGCGGGCGGGCTAGGGTCTGACTGCGACACGGCGTGTAAAATGGCCGGCACATCCGCCCCTTGGCTGTAAGCCCTTCCAACCATTCAGGAAGTGTGCCGAACCCTTGGGGCTTTTCTTTTGCGCTTTACAACCACCGATGACGCCGCGCCAAATCGCCATCCTGATCGATGGGGGATTTTTTCTCAAGCGATTGCCCAAGCTGGTGCCGCCACAAGAGTGCAGTACACCAGCGCATATCGCCAAGGCCGTTCGGCGCTTGTGTTTCAACCATGTCAAGCGTTTGACGGGCGATGGCGGGCGCACCTGGCAGCAGCACCTGTACCGCGTGTTTTTCTATGACGCCACGCCTTACGACGGCAAGGCGCATCATCCCCTGGAAAACCGTTTGCTGGACTTTGGCAAGTCTGACGTGGCGCAAGCGCGGCTGGCCCTGTTTGAGTGCCTGCGCAAAGAGCGCAAGCTGGCGCTGCGCCTGGGCAAAGTGAACCGGGAGCACGATTGGGCCTTGTCGCCCCGGCTGACCAAGGCGCTGCTGAAAACCCAGGCCGCGCTGGCGCCCGTGCAGCGGCTGGCTTGCGCGGATGATGATGAGCAGCCCTGCCAGCTGACGCTGACGGCGCAAGAGGCGCGCCTGCTGCGGCAGGCCCATGCCACCTGGCAGGCGGTGCAAGCCGGTGATGTGGCCCTGGGGCTGCGCCAAAAGGGTGTGGACATGCGCATTGCCATTGACATTGCCAGCCTCACGCTCAAGCGGCAGGCCGGCACCATCGTGCTGGTGGCTGGCGACAGTGACTTTGTGCCAGCGGCCAAACTGGCGCGGCGCGAAGGCATGGAGTTTGTGCTGGATCCGCTGTGGCAATCGGTCAACGCCGATTTGTTTGAGCACATCGACGGCTTGCAGTCGGGCTTCAAGCGCCCGCAGCAAAGCCCAGGCGCGGCAGGTGCCGCAGATCAGGCGCACTGACCGCAGGCGCCAAGGGCCAAGGAAATCAAAAAAAGAGGAGCACACGGTCATGGACTGGCACGTCTGGCTGGCTTATTTGGCGGCGGCATGGCTGATTGCGCTGTCGCCCGGTTCGGGCGCGGTGCTGTCCATGAGCCACGGGCTGGCTTATGGCGTGCGGCAGGCGTCGGCCACCATCTGGGGCTTGCAGATCGGGCTGGCCTTCATCTTGCTGGTGGCCGGGCTGGGCGTGGGCGCGGTGCTGGTGGCGTCTGGCACGGCCTTTTGGGTGGTGAAGGTGGTGGGCGCGCTGTATTTGTGCTGGCTGGGCCTGAAGCAGTGGCGCGCGCCGGTCAACGTGGGCAACCCGCTGGACGCAGCCGATGCCGCGCACGCGCCGCGCCTGTCCGTGCGCCAGCGCGTCTTGATGGGCGCGCTGACCAACGCCACCAACCCCAAGGGCATCGTCTTCATGGTGGCGGTGCTGCCGCAGTTCATCGACCCCAAGCGCCCGCTGGCGCTGCAACTGCTGATACTGCTGGCCACCACGCTGAGCACGGACGTGGTGGTGATGCACGGCTATGCCTTCTTGGCCTCGCGCCTGCGCGCGCTGCTGCGCACCCCGCGCGCGCGCCGCGTGCAAAACCGCGTGTTTGGCGGTGTGCTCATGGGCATGGGCGCCAGCCTGCTGGCCGTGGGGCGGGTGGTCAAGCCGGTGTGAAGCCCGGCTTGTGCCACCAGGGCCAGGCCCGGTGCTGAACACTGGGGCATTTCTTTTGGGCACTACTTTTCTTGCAGGCGCGCGATGTCTTCTTTGCCTACATCATCTTCTTCCCAAGCGCCATCTCTGCCGGCCGATTCGGCCTGGCCGGCAGGTGTGCAGCGCGTGGCCGCCGCGCTGGCGGCCAAGGGACACCCGCACGCGCCCGTGCTGCTGAGCGACGCGGCCCGCACCGCCCAGCAGGCCGCAGACGCGCTGGGCGTGGCCGTGGGGCAGATTGCCAAGAGCATCATCTTTCGCCGCCTGTCTGACGGCGCGGCGGTGCTCGTCATCACCAGCGGCGACCGGCGCGTGGACGAGGCCAAGGTGGCCGCGCTGGTGGGGCCGCTGGGCCGGGCCGACGCGGCTTTCGTCAAAGCCGCCACCGGCTTTGCCATTGGCGGCGTGGCCCCGGTGGGCCATGCCCAGGCCCCCGTCACGCTCATCGACCGCGAGCTGCACCGCTTTGCCCTGATCTGGGCCGCCGCCGGGCACCCGCACGGCGTGTTCCAGCTCACCCCCGACGACCTGGCACGCCTGACAGGCGCACCCGTGGCCGATGTGACGCAGGCCGCAAGCACAGCATGAATGCTAGTAAAACCATAGCTGCTGCCACGCGCCAGATGCGCGCAAACGGCCTTTTTGATGCCAATTCCAACCCGGATGTAAGCGCCGTGCCCACCGTGCCCTCGCCCTGCATCAACGTCTGCCGCATGACGGCCGACCGCAGCCACTGCGAAGGCTGCTTTCGCACCCTTGAAGAAATCCGCGCCTGGCGCGGTCTGGACGATGCGGGCAAGCGCGCCGTGTGGGCCGCCATTGCCCAGCGCAGCGGCGGGCGGCACACACTGGCCCAGCCCCTGCCGCCCGTGCCGTCAGCGTCGCCCGCTTCGCCAGTCCCCCCGCCGAAAGAGAGCGCGCCATGAAAGCCATCGACTTTTACCTGGACTTTGCCTCGCCCTACGCCTACCTGGCCTTTGAGCAACTGCCCCAGACCCTGCAAGGCTTGAGCTACACCGTGCGCTACCAGCCCGTGCTGCTGGGCGCGCTGTTTCAGCACCACGGCCACCAGGGGCCAGCGGCCATCGCGCCCAAGCACGCCTGGATCATGCGCCACACCCGCTGGCAGGCGGGCGAGCTGGGCGTGCCGCTGCAATGGCCGGCGGTGCACCCATTTCCCCCACTGGGCCTGCTGCGCCTGGCCTGGGCCTGCGCGCGGCAGGGCACGCCCAACCGCTGGGTGTGCGAGCAGATCCTGCACCACGTCTGGCGCGGCGGCGGCGCCCCCGCCGACGACCCCGCGCGCTTAGCCGCGCTGACCGCTACCCTCAACCCCGCGCAAGACCCCGGCAGTCCGGCCGTGAAAGCGCAGCTGCGCGCCGCCACCGACGCGGCAGCGGCTGCCGGCGTGTTTGGCGTGCCCGCCTTTGGGGTGGACGGGCGCCTGTTCTGGGGGCTGGAAGCGCTGCCCATGCTGCGCGCCCACCTGCAGGGCGATGCGCGGCTGGCGGCCGTGTGGGATGCGCCGGCGGGCACCGGCTGAGCGGCTGCCCAGCGGCGTTGCTCGCACCTGCCCCCGCGCACTAGGTAATTGCCCTTGTTGGCAGCGCAAACCCCCTGTCTGTAAGCTTGGCGACAGATGCGGTGCAAGAGGGCAGGAGGTGCCATGACCGCGTCTTTTCAATGACAGAGGAGACATTTCATGGCAACACAAAGCGCGCAGGCGCAGGGCTATTGGCGGGCCACACTGGGCCTGCTGACCCAGATTCTCATCATCTGGTTCGTGGTGTCGTTCGGCGCCGGCATCTTGTTTGTGGATGCGCTCAACAAGATCCAGCTGGGCGGCTATCCGCTGGGTTTCTGGTTTGCACACCAGGGTTCCATCTACGTGTTCATCGTGCTCATCTTCTATTACGCATGGCGCATGGGCGAGATCGACCGTCGCTTTGACGTGCACGAAGACTGATCCGGCAGCAGGAGTACAGCGATGGATTTGCAAACCACCATTTACCTTGTCGTGGGCGCCAGCTTTGCCCTGTACCTGGGCATTGCCTTCTGGGCGCGCGCGGGTTCGACCAGCGAGTTTTACGTGGCCGGCGGCGGCGTGCACCCCGTCACCAACGGCATGGCCACCGCCGCCGACTGGATGAGCGCGGCTTCCTTCATCTCCATGGCCGGGCTGATCGCCAACATGGGCTATGGCGGCGGCCTGTTCCTGATGGGCTGGACGGGCGGCTACGTGCTGCTGGCCATGCTGCTGGCGCCGTATCTGCGCAAGTTCGGCAAGTTCACCGTGCCGCAGTTCATTGGCGACCGCTTCTACAGCAAAAGCGCCAGCACCGTGGCCGTGATCTGCCTGCTCACCGCCTCCATCACCTACATCATTGGGCAGATGACGGGCGTGGGTGTGGCCTTCTCGCGCTTTTTGAACGTGTCCAGCGAAATGGGCATTTACATCGGCATGGCCATCGTGTTTGCCTACGCCGTGTTCGGCGGCATGAAAGGCATCACCTACACCCAGGTGGCGCAGTACATCGTGCTCATCCTGGCCTACACCGTGCCGGCCGTGTTCATCTCGCTGCAACTGACGGGCAACCCCATTCCGCAGCTGGGCCTGGGCGGCGGCTACGTGGGCACCGACATGACGCTGCTGGCCAAGCTCGACCAGGTGGTGACCGACCTGGGCTTTGGCAAGTACACCACGTCGGTGGCGGGCAGCACGCTCAACATGTTCATGTACACCCTGTCGCTGATGATCGGCACCGCCGGGCTGCCGCACGTCATCATGCGCTTTTTCACCGTGCCCAAGGTCAAAGACGCGCGCTCGTCCGCTGGCTGGGCGCTGGTGTTCATCGCCATCCTCTACACCACCGCGCCGGCCGTGGCGGCCATGGCCAAGCTGAACCTGCACAGCACCGTCAACACCGCCGTCAAGGCCGGGGGCGATCTGTACGCGCCCGAGGCCAGCCTGCCCTACGAGTCGCGCCCCGACTGGATGAAACGCTGGGAAGTGACCGGCCTGCTGAAGTTTGAAGACAAAAACGGCGATGGCCGCATCCAGTACTACAACGACAAAACCGCCAACGCCGACGTCAAGGCTAAGGCCGAGGCCGCCGGCTGGCAAGGCAACGAGCTGACGGTGAACCCCGACATCATGGTCATGGCCAACCCCGAAATCGCCCTGCTGCCCAACTGGGTGATCGCCCTGGTGGCCGCGGGCGGTCTGGCCGCAGCCCTGTCCACGGCGGCGGGCCTGCTCATGGCCATTTCCTCGGCGGTGTCGCACGACCTCATCAAAGGCGTGTTCAAGCCCGACATCAGCGAGAAAAACGAGCTGCTGGCCGGCAAGATCGCCATGGCCGTGGCCATCGTCGTGGCCGGCTGGCTGGGGCTGAACCCGCCCGGCTTTGCCGCCGGCACCGTGGCGCTGGCCTTTGGCATTGCGGCCAGCTCGCTGTTCCCGGCCATCATGATGGGCATCTTCAGCAAGAAGATGAACCGCGAAGGCGCCATTGCCGGCATGCTGGCGGGCCTGTTCGTGACGCTGTTTTACGTGTTCGCGCACAAGGGCCTGTTCTTCATCAAAGGCACCGAGTACGTGGGCCTGATCGGCGGGCCCAACAGCTTCTTTGGCATCACGCCCGAAGCCTTTGGCGCCGTGGGCGCGGGGGTCAACTTCCTCGTGGCCTTCATCGTGGACAAGCTCACCAAAGAGCCGCCGGCACACATCCAGGACATGGTGGAAGCCGTGCGCGTGCCGCGCGGCGCAGGTGCCGCCACGGGGCACTGACACCACAGCAGCGGCCCTTGCAAAAGGGCCAGGCGGCGGCACCGCAAGCCCGCCTGGCCCTTTTGGGGTTTCAAGCCTTTTAGGCCGTTTGCGCGCACCCAAAGCGTGCGAGCAGCTATTATTTAAGTAGCAAAAACGTTTTCTCCTCCCCCTTCGCTTTTCCAACCCAAGGCCGCCCCATGGTTTTCGATGTCAGTCTTGCGCTTACCTGGCTGTTGTTTCTGGCCTTGTTCCCCATGGCCTTTTTCTGGCTGCGGCGCGCCTGGCGCATTCTGGTGCGGCGCGACTATGCGGAAGTGGCCCTCAAGCGCGGCGAGCCGCCGCCCGAGCCGCAACGCTTTGCGCTGGCCGAAGGGCTGCTCAACCTGGCCGCAGGCGGCATGGCGCTGACCGTCATTTTGGGCGTGCTGCTGGCGCAGTGGCCCTACGACACCTGGAGCGCGCTGGCCGGCACCACCATCTGGTGCAAGCTGATGGCCGGCTTTGCCCTCTCGCGCCACGCGCATTCGCCCATGCGCCGGCAGCCGCGCGGGGGCTGACGCCGCACGGCCCCGGCTGCTGCGGCCTTTTTCACCGGCGCTTTCACATCGGCGTGTTCGCCCCGGCCTGTTCACAGCGGTCTTTTCACATCGGTTTTTGCAACATGCCCGCGCCACGCCGCCCCCGCCCCCCCGGCCAGCGCGGCCTGTGGCTGGCCGTGGCAGGCGGCGCGCTGGCGCTGGCCGTGTGGATGGCCCTGCTGGCCGGCATGGTCTGGTCCACCTGGTCGCTGGACGAACGCGCCCGCGCCGCCGCCTTGCTCAGCCCCCGCCTGGCCTTGCTGGTGCTGGGCTGGCTGGCCGGCGCGGCCCTCATCGCCCTGGGCCTGCGCGCGCTGTGGCAGCGCCACGTGCAGCCGCCTGCACGCCTGGCCGAAGCCGCCCAGGCCCTGCTGGCCGCCCCCGGCGGTGCCCCGCTGCCCGCGCAAGACGCCCCCGCGCTGCCCGCGCAAGACGCCCCCGCGCTGCACGCGCTGGCCCAGGCGTTCAACACCCTGCTGGCCCGGCACCACCAGCAACAGCACGACATGCAGGCGCAGATCGACCAGGCCAGCGCCCGCGTGGCCAGCGAGCGCAACCGCCTGGCCGCCCTGCTGGCGCAGCTGCACCAAGGCGTGGTGGTGTGCAACCTGGACGGCAGCATCTTGCTCTACAACCCGCGCGCGCGCCTGCAACTGCACAGCCTGCCGCATGGTGCCGCCCCGCTGCCCGGCGGCGCCAGCGCCGTGGGCATTGGCCGCTCCATCTACAGCGTGTTTGACCAAGCCCAGGTGCAGCACGCCCTGGCCCGCGTACAAGCCAGCCTGCGCGCAGGCCAGACCCAGGCCAGCGCCCAGTTCGTCACCGCCACCCACGGCGCCCGCCTGCTGCGCGTGCAGCTGGCGCCCGTGCTGGCCGCCCCGGCCGGGCCAGCCGGCGCGGCGGCCCATTCTTCAGCCGATGCTGCCGAATCCACCGAATCCACCCACGGCGACGCGGCCTGCACCGGCTTCATGCTCACGCTCGAAGACATCACCCGCAGCTTTGACACGGCTGCCGAGCGCGACCGCTGGCTGGCCGAAGCCACTGGCCACAGCGGCGCGGCCGTGGCCGTGCTCACGCGCTTGGTGGGCGAGCTGGCCCCGGCCGATGGCGGCGGCCCCGCCTGGCAGGCCGTGCGCGCCCAGTGCGAAACCTTGCGCGCCCACACCGCCGCCCTGGCCCGCCACGCCGCCGACGGCCTGGCCACCCGCTGGCCGCTGGAAGACATGCTGGCCGCCGACCTGCTGGCCGCCGCGCAGCACCACCTGGCGCGCGCGCAGCCTGTGCGCCTGGCGGTAGAGCCCGCACCCGAAGGCCTGTGGCTGCGCGTGGACAGCTACCTCGTGCTGCAAGCCCTGGCCTCGCTGGCCGAACGCCTGAGCGACGCGCTGCCCCTGCGCTTTCTGGGCCTGCGCCTGGCCGCGGCAGACGACGGCAGCGCCCACGCCCACCTGGACTTGTTCTGGGACGGCCTGCCCATCAGCACCCAGACCGTCATGACCTGGGAGCTGGAGCCCGTGGGCGCCGGCGCGCAGCACGCCATGCTCACCCTGCGCGACGTGCTCGACCGCCACCGCGCCACCCTGGCCTTCGGGCGCGACCGCCGCCGCCACGAAGCCTTCTTGCGCTTCGTGCTGCCCCTGGCCGCGCCCGCCGACGCGCCGCCGCCCGTGCCCTTGCCCGCCGCCAGCGGCGACGATGGCCGCCCCGAGTTCTACGACTTCGACCTGTTCCAGACCCGCCCGCACCAGGGCGCGCTGGACGATCAGCCCCTGGCCGCGCTCATCTACACCGTCTTCGACACCGAAACCACCGGCCTGAACCCCTCGCTGGGCGACGAAGTCATTCAGATCGGCGCCACCCGCATCGTCAACGGCCGCCTGCTGCGGCACGAATCGTGGGAACAGCTCATCTGCCCCAGCCGCCCCATCAGCGCCGCCAACAGCGCCATCCACGGCATCACCAACGAACACGTGCGCGGCCAGCCCCGCATGGCCGAAGTGCTGCCCGCCTTTCACGCCTTTGCACGCGGCACCGTGCTGGTGGCCCACAACGCCGCCTTTGACATGAAGTTTCTGCAACTGCAAGAAGCGGCCACCGGCCTGGTGTTTGACCAGCCCGTGCTCGACACCTTGCTGCTGGCCACCGTGGCCCTGCCGCAGCAGGCATCGCACCGCCTGGACGCGCTGGTGCAGCGCTTTGGCATCGCCCTGCAAGGCCAGCGCCACACCGCCTTGGCCGACGCCCTGGCCACCGCGCAAGTGCTGCTGTGCCTCATCCCGCTGCTGCAAGCGCAGGGCATCCACACCCTCGGCCAGGCGCGCGCGGCGGCGCAGCAAAGCTATCTGGCGCGGCTGAAGTATTGAGCTCGCGCCGGCTATTCCTGGGGGCTGCTTGCTAGGTCAGTGGGATCGCCGTGCGCCGTGCGCACGGTGCGTGCGCAAGCGGTGGGGTGGTCAGCGGCCGCATGGCTGTGAACAGGGCCGTGGAACCCGAGTAATCGCTATGTTTTATATAGCTTAAAACCATTATCAATGGCGCGCAAATGGCCTTTTTGATTAGAGGTCTTTTGGCGTGTCCTCTTCCGGTCCCAGCCGCTGCTGGATGCTGCCCAGCCAAGAGCCGTTGCCTGCGGCATCCTTCATCTCGATGCGCCAGCGATCGCCCTGCCGCAAGCTGGCTGGCGGCGCTGCCAGCCGCCAGCCGCTGGCGATGACGGTGCCCGCGCGCAGGCGGCGGGTGCGCGCGGCGTGGCTGATCAGCGGCGCGAAGCTTGCCAAGGGGTTTGCCTGCGCATCCGCTGGACGCAGGCGCTGGCCGTTGAGGCTGACATGCAGGCTCAGCGGCATGGGCTCGTCGCCGTGCCAGGCCGCGCCCAGCGCATCAGGCGTCACGGCCACGGGGCCGCAGGCAGTGGCCGGGTGCGCCTGCCACGGCTCGTCAGCCAGCGCCTGCAAGCCGATGACGTTGGTCAGCATCAGCAGGCGCACCGCGTCCAGGCTTTGCTCAGGCGTGGCGCCCTGGGGCACTTCGCCCGTGATGGCGGCCAGGCCCGGGCCCAAAGCCGCGGCCCACTCCTGGGGCCACGGGCCCGGCGCATCGCAAGGGCCCAGCACATCGTCACTGGCGGCGGGGCGAAGCAGCGGCTGGGCACCGCCGGGCTGGGTTTGCAGCCACTGGTAGGCGCGGGGCAGCGGGGCCATGCACTGGGCGGGTTCGAATGCAAAAGCGTGGCGCGCCTTGCCTGTGTTGAGTGCGTCATACACATCTTGCAGCTGCGGTGCGAAAAAATTCCAGTCATCCAGCACTTGCTGCAAGCGGTGGGCAACGCCGGTCGCATAATGGGCCGTTGAAAGATCATGCGAGACGACCACGAGCTGACCGTCGCGCGAGCCGTCCTTGTAGGTTGCCAGTTTCATGAAAAACGCTGTGAGTGATCGCGCCAGCCGCATGCGCGGGGCTGTCTGGGGCGCGGGCCATTCTAGGTCAGCCCCTGGCGCCTGCCTGACCCTGGCTGCCTTGCTGGCAGCCGGCGCTGTACAGGCCCAGGCGCCCACGGCGGCTGCGGCAGCCAAAGCCAGGCCAGCCACATCCAAGACCGCCCTGGTGCGCGTGCCTGCGGCCACGACGCTGGACTATGTGGTCAACGCCAGGGTCAGCGGCATGGCTTTCAAAACCCGCGCCCGCCTGGTGTGGCAGCGTGAGGCGGCCACCTACCGCGCCGCCTGGACGGTGGATGTGCCCTTGATGGGCGCGCGCACGCAGCGCAGCGAAGGTGCCATCACCCCAGCGGGGCTGGCGCCAGCACGCTACACCGAATCCACCCGGCGCGAGCGCAGCGCCACGTTTGACACGGGCAGTGCGCGCATTCACTTTTCCGGCGACCGGCCCAGCGCTTCGCTGCTGCCAGGCACGCAAGACCGCCTGAGCGTGTCGCTGCAGTTGGGCGCGCTGCTGGCAGCCGCTCCTGCGCGCTACCCGGCAGGCAGCACGGTGACTGTGCACACAGCAGGTGTGCGCGACGCCGAAGACTGGCACTGGCGGGTGCTGTCCGATGAAACGCTGCGCGTGGCCGGGCGCGAGCTGCCGGCCGTGCGCCTTCAGCGCCAGCCGCGCAAGGAAGGCGACAGCCGTATCGAGCTGTGGCTGGGCCGCACCCTGCATTACCTGCCGGTGCGCCTGCGCGTGACCGAGGCCGACGGTGACAGCGCCGACCAGCAGCTCAGCGCGCTGCCCGAAAGCGCTGCCAAGCCGTGAATCCGTGCATTTTTCCCGCAAGGTAACGCGCTGACACACACGCGAGGCGGGCGCGTGCACCTTGAAAAACCCTGGTGCGTTGTCATCTTGGGAAGCGACGGCTTTCCATTCCCCGCTTTTTTGTTCAGAAAGGCATACCGCACTGATGAATACGCTCTACGACTCCGACAGCTTCGTGGTCGTGCACCTGTTGCCAGATCCGCCCGAAGGCACCGACACCACGGCGGGCGCACCTTTGCTGGCGCGCCACGGCTTTGAAATCGTGGACAAGCGTTCGGGCAAAGAGGTTTACCTGGATGGGTTGTGGGCCGAGATGTTCCAGCAGCGCATTGCGGCCTGGCAGGAAAACACCCCCACCCAGGAAGAAGTGGAAGACACGCTGGAAGGCTACGCCGAGCTGGCACAAAACCCAGTGGTGGTGCACTAAACCGGCGGCCAGGCGCTGTTTTTGCCACGCCTTTTCATCCTTATTCCCCCCAAAATCCTCTAACCCCAAGGCGGCATGCGTGTGATACGCATGCCGCTTTTTTTGCGGCATTGAGGGCGGTAGGGGCACTGGCTGATCCCCTTGTGCCTACCCTCTTGCGCCTACCCCCCTTGCGTGCCCCGGTGCGCCCAGGCGGTGGTGTGGCGATCCACCCACGAAAACAGCTCGTACATCAGCATGGCCATCACCCCCACCACCAGCAGTCCAGCAAAGGCCAGGCCCATTTGCATGGATGAGCCGGCGGAGATGAGCAAATAGCCAATGCCTTCGTTGGCCGCCGTCATCTCCGACACCGTGGTGCCCACGAAGGCCAGGGTAATGGCCACTTTGAGCGAGCCCCAGAAGTACGGCATGGCGCGCGGCAGGCCCACCTTGGTCAGCACGTCCCAGCGCTTGGCGCCCAGCACGCGCAGCACGTCTTCCAGCTCAGGCTCCAGCGTGGCCAGGCCGGTGGCGATGTTGACGGTGATGGGGAAAAACGAGATCAGAAACGCCGTCAGCACCGCCGGGCCCACGCCAATGCCGAACCACACCACCAAAATGGGGATGAAGGCGGCCTTGGGCAGCGCGTTGAACGCGGTCATCAGCGGGTACAAGGCGGTGTAGGCCAGGCGCGAGCTGCCAATGACAAAGCCCAGCAGCACGCCGACGACGATGGCCAGGGCAAAGCCCAGCATCGTCACCCAGAAGGTGCGCCAGGCGTGCTTGCCGATCTCGGCGTGAAACTCCATCAGCTTGGCCCAGATGGCCGAGGGGCTGGGAAAGACGAATTCCGACACCCCCAGGCCGCGGCACACGGCTTCCCACAGCAGCACGATCAGCGCCATCAGGATGAAGGGCGAGGCTTTTTCCAGCCAGCGGCGGCGGCGTGTGTTCAGGCTCATTGGGCCACCTCCGCACCATCTTTGCGCATGGCGCCAATGTGGCCGCACAGCTCGTGCACGATATCGGTGAACGCCGGGGTGTAGGTGGTTTCCAGATCGCGCGGGCGCGGCAGCTCGATCTCGCGCCGCACCACAAAGCGCCCGGGGCTTTTGCTCATCACATACACCGTGTCGGCCAAAAACACGCTCTCGCGCAAATCGTGCGTGACCAGGATGACGTTAAAGCGCTGCGCCTGCCACAGATCGCGCAGCGTGCACCACAGCTCCTCGCGCGTGAAGGCGTCCAGCGCGCCAAAGGGCTCGTCCAGCAGCAAGATCTTGGGCTCGTGAATCAGCGCGCGGCAAATGCTGGCGCGCTGCTGCATGCCGCCCGACAGCTGCCAGGGAAACTTGTCCTCGTACCCGGCCAGGCCCACCTGGCGCAGCAAGGCGCGGGCGCGCTCGGTGTACTCGGCCTTCTTGCGCTTGAACTGCGCGCGGTAGGGCTGCACGATCTCCAGCGGCAGCAGCACGTTGTCCAGCGTGGTGCGCCAAGGCAGCAGCGAAGGGGCCTGAAACGCCATGCCCGAGATCTTCAGCGGCCCGGCCACCTCGCGCCCGTCAATGATGATGTTGCCGCGCGAGGGGCGTTTCAAGCCCGTGGCCAGCTTCATGAAGGTGGACTTGCCGCAGCCCGAGGGGCCGACGATGGCGATGAACTCGCCCTGGGCCACGCGCAGGTCAATGGCCTCCACCGCAAACTGGCCCTTGGCCAGCAACTCGTCGTTGTAGGCCAGCCAGACATCGCGAAAGTCAATGAAAGGCGCTGCCGCCGTGGCGGGCGATGAGGCAGCCGATAAGGCAGCCGATGTGGTAGGCGCTGGCGCAGCGGCCCAGGGGGTGGGGGAGGGCGCGTTCATGCGCGGGCCGGGGGCAGCACCACGTCCAGCTCGGCCTTGGGCGGCAAAAAGCTGCCGTTCCACACCGCCTCGGGGTTGATGCGCGTTTTGGTGCCAAAGGTGTCCGACACCTGCGACGCCATCAGCGACAGGCGGCTGGGCACCACCTGGCCAAAGCCTTCGGCGCGCGCGTCGGGGCTGGCAATCACGTCGGCAATGGCCATTTGCAGGCGGCGCGTTTCCAGCGCCGCGTTCACGATGCCGTCGCGCGCCTTCACCGCCTGCACGCCCATGGCCGGGTTGGCCATCACCTCCTTGGCCCCGCGCGCAAAGGCCGACAAGAACGCCTTGATGGCCGCCGGGTTCTCGCGTATCAGCTTGGGGCTGGCGATGATGACGTTGCCATACAGCTTCACCCCGTGCTGCGGGTACAGCATCATGTTCACGTCGGCGGCCTTCACACCGCGCGCCTCCAGGTTCAGCAGCGAGGTGAAGGAAAAGCCCGTGATCGCATCCACGTCGCCGCGCACCAGCATGGTCTCGCGCAGCGGCGGATCCATCGCCGTCCAGGCCACCTGGCCCACGCCATTGGCCTTGGCAAAAATGGGAAACGCCTTGCGCCCGGCGTCAAACACCGGCGCGCCCAGCTTCTTGCCCGTCAGGTCGGCCGGTTTGGCAATGCCCGACTTCTTCAGCGCAAACACCGTGGCCGGCGTGTTGTTGTAGACCATCATCACCCCCACCGGCTTTTGGGGCGCGTCAGGGTTGTTGGCGTGAAACTCCATCAGCGCCGCCATGTCGGCAAAGCCCAGGTCATAGCTGCCCGAGGCCACGCGCGTGACCGCCCCGCCCGAGCCATTGCCCGCGTCCACCGTCACGTTCAGCCCCGCCTGCTGGAAGTAACCCTTGGCCAGCGGGTGCAGAAACAGCGCCGCCGGCCCCTCGAAACGCCAGTCGAGCTGGAATTTGATGGGCGTGGCCCCTTGCGCCCGCGCGGCAGGCAGTGCCAGGGCAGCCATCAGGCCCGCGCCGGCGGACAGGCAGAAGCGGCGGTTGGGATGCTGGGACATGCAAAAACTCCTTTCGTCTTGCTGTTGTGAGGCGAGCGTTTTCTCAAGTCAGGCCCGGCCGGGCGCGCGCGGTACATCGCGCTTTCATCGTGCCTGAAAGCGCACGTGGCCGCCATGCGGACTTACGCGATACGGGCATCAAGCAAGTGCAGTGCCAGGCCCTGGCGCGCAGCCGGTGCTGGTGCGTTGCCGCCCGCAGGCCGCTGCCGTCGGCGGGCGCTGACACGCGGGTGTGCCGCTGGCTGGCGGCGCGGCGCGTGCGCGCGTGCCAGACTCGGCCCCTTATGCCTTCTGCCCCCCTGCCTGTATCGCCTGTGCGCACTGTTTCGGTGCCTGCCGTGTTTCAGGGCCGCCTGCGCCCGCTGTATCCGCTGTACCGCTCCTTCACCCTCTGGTCTGCTGCCGACGGGCTGCGCATGAGCGCGGCCATGTCCTTTTACGGCGTGCTCAGCCTGGCGCCGCTGCTGGTGTTCATCATCAGCGCGCTGGCCTGGTGGCTGGACCGCGCCGCGCTGGAGGCCAGCGTCATCGCCCAAATCCGCGACCTGGTGGGCGCGCAGGGCGCCGACGTGGTGCAGGCGGCCATCCACAGCGCCAGCCAGCCGGCTGAAGGGGTGCTGGCCTCGCTGCTGGCCTTTGGCGTGCTGCTCATGGGCGCCACCGGCGTGTTTGCCGAGCTGCAAGCGGCGCTGGAGCGGCTGTGGCTGCAAGGCACCGGCGCACAGGCCGGCGGCGCCTGGTGGCGCACCGCCACGCTGCGCCTGCGCGGCGTGGGCTATGTGCTGGCCTTTGGTTTTTTGATGCTGGTGTCGCTGCTCATCTCCAGCCTGCTGGGCCTGCTGGAGCACTGGGCGGGCCGTTGGATGCCTTACCAGTGGGTGCTGGCCGTGCTCAACCAAACGGTCAGCTGGCTCATCACCACCGCCTTGTTCGTGGCCCTGATGCGGCTGAGCGCCGGCCCCAAGCCGGCCTTGCGCCACCTGCTGGGCGGCGCGGCCGTGGGGGCGGTGCTGTTTGGCGTGGGCAAATACGCGCTGGCGGTGTATTTGTCCACTGCCGCCGTGGTGTCCGCCTATGGCGCGGCGGGCTCGCTGGTGGTGCTGCTGATGTGGATTTACTTTGCCAGCGCCGTGCTGCTGTACGGCGCCAGTTGCGCCCGCGTGCTGGCCGAGCAGCGGGGCCAGCAGGCCATGCCCCCGATGCCGGACACCGCGCCAGACGCTGCAAGCGGCGAGACAGTGCGCGCACAGACAGACACCCATGCGGCCCTGCATGGGCAGGAGGCGAGTGCGCGGGCCACGCTTGCGTCGGCCACACCTGCCGTGGCTTCGCCAGCCCACCGGCCCGATCCGTTGGGCCCTTGGCGCGGCCCGGCCGATATGTTGGCTTTGGCCGCCACGTTTGGTGCGGCCTTTTGGTTGACCCGCCGCCATCGCACCCGCGCATCTGCTTCTGGCGCGCCGGCTGCGCAAGCTGCTGCCACGCCCGCCAATCGCTTGACGCGCGCCACACGTGCCCTGCGCGCCATGCCGCGGCCCACTCCTGCGGCGGCACGTGCCCCGTCGCGTGCCACCTCACGCGCCCAGGCCCTGCGCCTAGGCCTGACCTTGCTGGCCGGGGCGCTGTCGCGCTGGCGTGAACGCCATGCGCTGCGTCAGGCCAGCCGCACGCTGGCGCACGACGTCCAAGCCTTGCAAGCCGCTGCGAGGCGCAGACGGCACAAGTAATAAAGCTACTGTTTAAATAGCTAAAAACCTTTGCATATCAAGCGCAAAAGCCTTTTTTATGATGTGTTCTCAGGGCGTCGGCGGGCGGCACGTCCTCCGTCATTCGCTCTTGAGCAGCGCCCGCCGGTACTGCACCGCTTCGGCCACGTGGGCGGGGGCGATGGTGTCGCTGCCGGCTAAGTCGGCCACGCTGCGCGCCACTTTCAGCGCGCGGTGGGTGGCGCGGGCGCTCCAGCCCAGGCGCGTGGCAGCGGTTTGCAAGAAGGTGGCGGCGGCGCTGTCCAGCCGGGCGTGCTGGTCAATGGCCTGGCCGTGCAGGGCCTGGTTGGGCACGCCCTGGCGGGCCAGGGCGCGCTGGCGTGCGGCCAGGCAGCGGGCGCGGATGGCGGCGCTGGCCTCGCCCGCCGGGGCGGCCAGCAGCTCATGCGGCGGTAGCGCGGCCACTTCCACGTGCAGGTCGATGCGGTCCAGCAGCGGGCCGCTTAAGCGGCCTTGGTAGCGGGCCACCTGGTCAGGGGTGCAGCGGCAGGCGCGCACGCGGCTGCCCAGGTAGCCGCAGGGGCAGGGGTTCATGGCAGCGACGAGCTGAAAGCGCGCCGGAAAGTCGGCGCGCTGCGCCGCGCGGCTGATGGTGATGTGGCCCGATTCCAGCGGCTCGCGCAGGGCTTCGAGCGCGGCGCGGGGAAACTCCGGCAGCTCGTCCAGAAACAGCACGCCTTCGTGCGCCAGGGAGATTTCGCCCGGCTTGGGCGGCGAGCCGCCGCCCACCAGGGCCACGGCGCTGGCAGAGTGGTGCGGCGCGCGCGTGGGGCGCTGGCCCCATTGCGCCAGGCTGAAGTGGCCGCCCAGGCTGGCCACGGCGGCGCTTTGCAAGGCGGCGTGCTCGTCCATGGGCGGCAGCAGCCCGGCAAAACGCTGGGCCAGCATGGATTTGCCGGTGCCCGGCGGGCCAATGAGCAGCAGCGAATGCCCGCCAGCGGCGGCAATTTCCAGCGCGCGGCGGGCGGCGGCCTGGCCTTTGACGTCGGCCATGTCGGGGTAGTCCGGCGCGGGGGCGCGGGCGGCAGGGGGCAGGCGGGCCCAGCCGTCGGCCAGCGCCGCGGCGGTGTCGGGCGCCGTGTCGGCACCTGCGTTGGCAGACGTGGGCAAAAACTGCGCCACCACGTCCAGCAGATGGCGCGCGCGGTACACGGCCATGCCGGGCACCAGGGCGGCTTCTTCGGCGCTGCCGGGCGGCAGCACCAGCTGCGCCTGCTGCCCCGAGGCATGCAGCGCAGCGGCCACGGCCAGGGCGCCGCGCACGGGGCGCAGCTGGCCGGACAAGGACAGCTCGCCCGCAAATTCCCAGCCCGCCAGGCGCGCGCCGTCGATCTGCCCGCTGGCGGCCAGGATGCCCAGGGCAATGGGCAGGTCAAACCGGCCAGAGTCCTTGGGCAAGTCGGCCGGGGCCAGGTTGACGGTGATGCGCTGGTTGTGCGGAAACGCCAGGCCGCTGTTGCTGATGGCCGAGCGCACGCGCTCGCGCGCTTCTTTCACCTCCACATCGGCCAGGCCCACCAGGGTGAAGCTGGGCAGGCCGTTGG